>DATJUT010000019.1 GCA_035502185.1 Gemmatimonadales bacterium | reverse complement strand
TCACGCCGAGCATGATGAACACGCCAGCGTGAATCGTGACGGCGCGTGCCGTGGTCAGGAGGGACGCCAGCAGCCATATCCCGAAGGCCAGCTGGCTGATGCCAGCTGAGCAGCGGGTCCTTCTGAGACGCGAAATCTGCGGCACGTAGGCCACCGCGGCCAGCCCGGCGCCGACGAAGCCCGCGATCTCCGTGATGGTCATCATCACCGCCGCCATAGTCGAAGCGACTCGTCATGCCGGAGGATTCCGTCGCGTGGGGCGCTCGGCTCCGGCCACGGCGCGGGGGCCCGGCGGACTGATGCGGTGGTCATCCGACTTCCTCTCGGCGCAACCCTGGGAATGACAGGAGATGGCATGGTCGTTCGCGTTAGGTTGGACGGGGTACCTCTGCCGCGATGGTGCGCTGGACGGCAGGGCGCGATGTCCGCACCGGTGGAAGGTCGGCGCGGACATCGCACGGAGGGTCAGGCGCGGGCTACGTCGATCGCCACGGGGACGGGATTGCTGACGATGTCCCGGACAGGCGAGTAGCGGACGAGGCTGGCGAGCTCGGCGAGCTGATCGTCGTCGAAGTCTCCGCTTGCCTTGAAGGCGACTCGGATGTTCTCGAATCCGGGACGAACTGCCTCGTCGAGACCGAGAAAGCCGCGCAGGTCCACGTCACCCTCAATCGTGGCCTCCAGGCCGTCGAGCGCGATACCGCGGGCGGCGGCGTGGTAGACGATCGTGCCCGACAGGCACGCCGCGAGGGCATGGAGCACATACTCGACCGTGTTGGGGGCCTGGTTCTGGCCGAGGAGCACCGGCGGCTCGTCGGCGTCGACGACGAACGGCTCGGTCCGGCTGGTGTCCTCTTGGCCGGCGCCGTAGAACTCCTTGATCGTGGTGCGACTGTGACCGCCGTCGAGCCACCGGTTGCGCGCGCGGAATTGAAACCGCGCCAGCGTTGGGTCGGCACTGATGTGGTCGATCGTCCCGTAGAGGCGGTCGACGTCGACGCCGTTGATGGTGTGGGTGACCTGCATGGTCAGCTCCTTTGTGGTGGGGTTGGCCGAGATGGAGTCGGCCGGTGTGCAGGCACCGTAAGGAAGGAGCGCTTCCCGAATTCTTCCCTGCCGGTCGCCGGCACCGGCGTCTTACTGCGAGGCGTGCTGCGTGGGATGCTTTGGCCGATGCGACGCTTGGATGTCCGGCTGCTGGGCCGGTTCGAGGTCGCGGTGGACGCGCAGCCAGTGGCCGCGCCGGCGTGGGGGCACCGTCGCGCCGAGGATCTGGTCAAGCTGCTCGCGCTTTCGCCGGGGCACCAGCTGACGCGCGATCAGGTCGTCGAGGCGCTGTGGCCACAACTGGGCGCCAAGGCTGGTGTCGCGAATCTCCACAAGGCGGCGTACTACGCCCGTAAAGCGCTCGGTTGGCCGGGAGCGATCGTGGTGCGGCACGGCGTGGTGGCCCTCGCCCCCGAGCACCACGTCGAGACCGACGTCGAGCAGCTCGGAACGGACGGCGGCTGGGACGGGGAGGCGGCGGAGCTGCTGCCTGAGGACCGCTATGAGGAGTGGACGGTCGAGCACCGCGAGCGGCTCGTCGAGCTTCGCACTGTGGCGCTGCGGCGCCAGGGCCGCTGGGCGGAGCTGCTACGTGCCGACCCGGCCGACGAAGAGGCCACTCGCGCTTTGATGCGCGAGCGTGCCGCGGCCGGTGATCGTGCGGCGGTCGTCCGGCAATTCCGGCGCCTGCGCAAGGCACTGGCCCTCCTCGGCCTGACGCCGTCGGAGGAGAGCTTGTCGCTGTACCGCGATGTGTCGCGCGGGGATCCGGTGCACGCGACGACTCGGTCGAGCCCGCCGATGCTCGGCCGGGACGGCGAGCTGGCCGTTGCACGGCGGGCACTCGACGCGACCGAACGCAAGGGTGGGGGCGCTCTGGTGGTTCTCGGGGACGCCGGGATGGGGAAGACGCGGCTCGTCGATGCCGTGCTCGAGGATGCGCAGGCACGCGGCTGGCATACACTGCGTGGCGCCGGCCGGGAGGAGGACGGCCATCCACCGTATGGGCCGATCATCGAGGCGATCAACCCGCTGATGGCGGCTCGCCCGGACCTGCTGGAGTCTCTGGGCGACTCCACGCGGCGCGTCCTCGCGCTGCTCGGTCCCTCCGCGCCGGCCGGCGAGGACGGCTCGCCCGGGGAAGTCGAACGCCATCAGGTGCTGGCCGCTGTCTGGCAGCTCATCGATGCCGCCGCGGGCGAGGGTGGTGTGCTCGTGGCGCTGGAGGATTTGCACTCCGCCGATGTGGCGACGCTGCTCCTGGCCCACTACCTGTGCCGTGCGGCTCGCCAGGCGCCGGTGCTGATCGTGCTGGCGGCACGCCACGGCGAGGCCGGTCCGGAGCTGGCGCGCGTGCGCGCCAGCCTGCGGGAGCAGCGCGCCGGCGTTGAGCTCGTCCTGCGCCCCCTGGCGCCTACTGCGCTGACCTGTATCGCCGAGCGCGCCGCGGGCCGGCCGCTCGGAGCAGGGACGCTCAAGGCGATCGCGGCCGCCGCGGCGGGTAATCCCTTCTTCGCCGAAGAAATCGCCGCGTCGGTCGACGCGGGCGATTTCCGCGTCCCAGCGCATGTCAATGAGATTCTCGACGCCCGCCTCGGGCGCCTGCCTGAGGAGGCGCGGCCGATCGTTTTGTTCGCCGCCGCTCTACAGGATCGCTTCTCCGTCACTGACCTGGCAGTGGTCGCCGGCGTCGATGAGGCGAGCGCTGAAGCAGCTGTCGCCGCCGCGCTGCGCCGAGGCGTGCTCGAGCGCGACACGTCCGGACTTCATTTCCGCCACCCACTGCTCCGAGACGCTGGCCGCCGGCAGCTCGATACCAAACGACTCATCGACGCGCACCTGCGGGCAGCGGCGCACCTTCGCGACAGCGGCGGCGCTCCCGAACGCGTCGCCTACCACCTGCTCGCAGCCGGCCGCGGCGGCGAGGCCGTGCCGTTGCTCCGAGCGGCGGCGCAACGCGCTGCCGCGGTCGGCGCCTACCGTGACGGTCAGCGGTGGGCCGAGCAGGCCCTCGGACACGCGCTCGCTGAGGAGCGGGGCGAACTGCTGGAGTTGCTTGGCGACTTGCGCTACGCCGCCGGCGACCGCCGCGCCGCCCGGACGTTTGTTGCCGCCGCCGACCTGGCCCCCCCCGATCGCCTGACCGATCTGCGGATTAAACAAGCCCGCGCGCTCACCGCCGCCGGCGACCCAACCACCGGATCGGAGGCCCTGCGTGACCTGACCACGAGCAGTGCCGAGCAACAGGCCCGGCTCGCCGTCGCGCGCGGGATCGTCGCCTGGTACGCCGGTGATCTCGACGAAGCGCGCCGGCAGGCTGAACAGGCCGCGCCGTTGATCCACGAAGCGGAAACCGAACGCGCAGAGCTCGCTGACCTCCAGGCGCTGATCGCGCACGCCGGCGGCGAGTGGGAGCGCCACACCGAATGGCAGCTTGCGGAGGTCTGGCACGTGCCCGAGCTCGCCGGTCGCGTGTTCGACATTTACACCTGCGTCACCGAGTATGTCTTGCATGCCGGTGATCCGTACGCTCGTCTCGCCGAGTTCGCGAGCGCCCTCCGCGAGCACGCGCACGCCGGCGGCGCCCTGCGCGGCGAGGCCTTCGGCACTACCCTGCTCGGCGAGATCGAGCTCCTGACCGGCGATCCCCACGCGGCACGCGCGCATCTGCTCCAAGCCGCCGCGCTGAGCCGCGAGGCGGGCGCGATCGGTGGCGAAGCCCTCGCCCGCACGCGCCTGGGCGAGGCGCTCATTTACCTGGACGAGCGTACCGCGTCGCGCGACCAGCTCAACGAGGCGCTCACGCTCGCGCACGCGTCAGCCCTGGCTGGTCATCTCCTGTTCATCGTTCACGGCCCCCTCCTACGCCTCCCCGAAGACCCTGCCGAGGCTCTGGCGCTGGTCGACCGCGCCGAAGCCTTGCTGGACCAAACCCCCCAATGCCTGTTCTGTCCCATGGACTACTACCTCGCAGGCGCAACCGCGTGCGCTCAGGCCGGGGAAATCGCCCGTGCTCACGAATTCCTTGCGCGAGTGGAGGTGACCGCCGGACGCTGGAACGGCGGGCCGTGGGCCCCGGCGGTGGCGGAGGCGCGCGGCGCGGTGCTCGCCGCCGCCGGCGACAAGGACGACGCGACCCAGTCACTCCGAGAAGCCATCGTCGGCTACGCCACCCTCGGGCAGCGCCTGAACGAAGCCCGAGCACGCCGCTTGCTGAGCGAACACCTCGCGAGCCCGCGGCGGCGCAGAGTCACGACGCAACACCAACCCACCTGACCGGACGCACCATTGGGCCGTCAACTCAACGAGCCTCTACAGCCGCCCAACTCACTTCGAAGACGTCGTCGGGCGCGGTCGGATTCCCCACCTCCAACAACCCGCGATGCGCCGACGCACCAGACGCTGGCGGTCGGTGGCCGTGCCACCACCTTCGCGATACCGTCAGCACCGCTCGGCGGCCCATCGTCGTCAAAGCGCCCGCCGGAGCCTCAAGACGCTCGGCGTCGCGCGCCGGAACGAATGCAGGACGCGACGATCCGTCGTGCAAGTCCCGATTCGCCACCAGCAAGACCGCGAGGCGAGACGACCCGCGGGGCCGCCTCGAGCTCCCTGCTGGCCGCGCAATGCGAGACGCGGCGCCGGGCCAGTCGAAGTTGCGTGGCGCGGGGGAAGGAGGTCTAGCCAACACCGCTGTGCTGGACGCTGCTGCTCCTACGGAAAGGGGGGCGTCAAGGGAGACAGCTGCTGCTCGTCCGCAGCGGGCGTTTCCCGCTCGCCGCTGGAAACGCTCGCATACGCCATTGCGATAGTGCGGCTTCGCACTCCTCGACACGATCCACTCGCCAAGCGTCGGCGGTTCATCTGGCTAGTGCTCGCCCGCGTCTTGCACGAGCAGGGCGATCTGGACGCGGTTGTCGACGTCTAGCTTGTCGAGGAGGCGGGAGACGTGGGCCTTGACCGTGGCGACGGAGAGGTGCAGCTCCGCGGCGATCTCGGCGTTGGTCTCGCCCCGGCCGACGGCGAGGGCGACATCGTGCTCGCGTGGGCTGAGCGTCGCCAGCCGGTCGCGGGCTCGCTCGGCGCGGGCGCCGGCGTCGGAGTCGCCGGCCACAAGGGAGATGAGCCGGCGTGTGACCGCGGGGGAGAGCATCCCGTCGCCGGCGTGGACGAGCTCGATCGCGCGGACGATTTCCGCCGGCAGGGTGTCCTTCAGGAGGAAGCCGGCTGCTCCGGCCTGCAGCGCGCGCAGGACGAGCTCGTCGGCGTCGAACGTCGTGAGGACGACGACGGCGGGCGGGTCGGGCTGCGCGGCGAGCAGCCGGGTGGCCGCGATGCCGTCGAGCTGCGGCATGCGGATGTCCATCAGGACCACGTCGGGCCGGTGCAGGTCGACAGCGCCGAGCACCTCGCGGCCGTCCGCGGCCTCGGCGACCACGTCGAGGTTCGCGGCGCCGGCGAGCATGATCCGCAGGCCGGAGCGCACGAGCGCGTCGTCGTCGACGAGCAGGACGCGGATCATCGCGGCAGACGGGCGCGCAGGACGAACGCGCCGTCGGGGTCGACGCCGTGCTCGAGTGTGCCGCCGGCGAGCGAGACGCGTTCGGCGAGCCCGATCAGGCCGGTCCCGGCCCCGGGCAGCGACGCGGCCGCGGCGACAGCCACCGGCGCGAGGCTGCGGACCTCGACCTGTAGGTCGCCGTCGGGCGCGCGGACGGTCAGCGTCACCGCTGCTCCCGGCGCGTGCTTGCGCGCGTTCGTCAGGCCCTCCTGCGCGATCCGGTAGGCGGTGCGTCCGACGGCGGCGGGCGGCGCCGCGTCGCCCGGCTCGATCCGGGCGGTGACCCGCATCCCGGCCGCCCGCGACTCCTCGACGAGGGCAGCGAGGTCGGCGAGCGTTGGCTGGGGCGGTTGCGTCAGGCTCTCGCCGCCGTCCTCCCGCAGGACGCCGATCACGCCGCGCAGCTCCTCGAGCGCCGTCTTCGCGCTCTCGCGGATCACGCCGGCC
>DATJUT010000018.1 GCA_035502185.1 Gemmatimonadales bacterium | reverse complement strand
CGGGCCGCGATCTGGATTTCCTGCAGGAAGCGCTCGGCGCCCAGCGAGGCCGCCAGGTCCGGGCGCAGCACCTTCAGCGCGACCTGGCGATGGTGCTTCCGGTCGTCCGCGAGATACACGGTGGCCATGCCGCCGCGGCCGAGCACGCGGCGCAGCTCGTAGCGCGCCGCCAGGGCGGCCTGGAGTTCCGGCGGAATGTCGGACACGGCCAAGAATACTACTGCGGTCGGGCGGTCTTCAGTACCGGCGCGCCGGCGCCGGGACGGCGGAAGCTCCGGCGCTAGCCGCCGCGCACGTCGAGCGCCAGCAGGGTCCGCGGGTGGAACAGGCTCTGGTCATCGCCGATGATCAGCAGGCCCGGGAACCCGCCGTGGCTGATCACCACGCCGGCCGGCACCGCGCCGGCCGGGAGCCGGAACGGTTCGCTCACCAGGAACGCGTCGCCGGGACCGAGCTGGTCGGCGAGGACGTGCGCGCCCAGCGGCGCTCCACACGCGGCGTACTCCCGTCCCGTTTCGTCCTCGAGGATCGCGCGCGCGTCCGGCGCCCGCTGCCGCACCCGCTTGGCGTCGCTCGACACCTCGACCGTCGCGACCCACACCCGCGTCCCGGCGTCGGCCGCGCACGGCGCGTCGGCCGCCGCGGGCTCCGCCCGGACGCCCGCCACGCACCAGTCGTCGAAGCACTCGCGCTCGCGCGCCGCGCGCGACTCCCGCGGCATCGTCAGCGCCACCGCCACGAGCACGACCGCGTAGCCGCCCAGATAGAACCCCAGGACCCGCGCCCCGCGCCCCACCGCGCCCCACCGCCCGAGCGCCGCCTGCACCGCCAGCCGGACGACCAGGACGAGTACGACGATCACCGACCCCAGCAAGACGAGGTCTCCCAGCAGGCCGAGCAGGGTCACGAGCCACGGGCGCGCTTGGGCGCTACCCTGCTCCCGGCAACGCGACGGGCGGCCACGCAGCGGCCGCCCGTTCGTCTGCCTGGTGACTGCCCGGATCAGTAGCTGCCCAGCTCCGTGGTGGCGTTGTTGGCCATCGCGACCAGGGTCTGCGTGTACATGTTGCTCTGGTAGCCGACCACCTGCTTGACGATGCCGCCCGGCACGTTGTCGGCGGTCCACCACTCGTAGGTGCCGCCGCCCATCATCGTGTAGCGGATGTGCTTGGCGCTGAAGTTCCCCGCCGGCGTCGTGACGGTCTCGGTGCCCACGGTCGCCGCCGTCAGGCTCTGCTGCGTCAGGTACGTGGGCTCGCGCCACGCGAAGCCGGTGTTCTGCTCGACCGGGATCTCGCCGGCCTGCTGGCCGC
This sequence comes from Gemmatimonadales bacterium, assembly GCA_035502185.1. Classification (NCBI taxonomy): domain Bacteria; kingdom Pseudomonadati; phylum Gemmatimonadota; class Gemmatimonadia; order Gemmatimonadales; species Gemmatimonadales bacterium. The sequence continues at coordinate 57,271 of DATJUT010000018.1, read as the reverse complement.
TGGTCTTGCCGCGCATCCGCAGGACCTGGGAGCGGTCGGCGTTGAAGAGGGCCTCGAAGACCACCGTGTCCGGCTTGTCCGACAGGTTGTACCACTTCACGCGGTACCACTGCGTGCCGTCGGGCAGCTTGGTCAGGTAGGCGTGCTCCATCCGCTGCGTGTTGCTGCCCTGCGTGAACTCGAAGGTCACCGACTGTCCGGGCTGCAGGTCGGTGTTCGGCAGGCCGTACCCGCCCGAGTTGAAGCCCAGGGTGAACATCCAGTTGGCGTAGTAGGTCATCATCTGGGCCGACTGCGGGCCCGACATCCCCGCCCCGCCCGCGCCGCCGGCCGGCGCGCCCGGCACGGACGGGCCGCGGAACTGGCCGGCGACGGCGTTCCCGGCCGCGTTCGAGACGCCGGTGTTGACGCCGCCCATCGCGCCGCCCATGGCGCTGCGGACGGTCGAGCAGCCGGCGAGCGCGAGTGCCGCGGTGCCGAACATCACTACCTTGCCTGCGCGAATGCTCATCTCGACGGTCTCCTGTGATGGTGAGAGGGGGGCGAAATGTATCCGTCCCCGCAGGCGGGCGCGAGGAGAGCCGGACGCCGCCGGAGCGCCCGAGGAGGCGGGGCGGGCTACGGCGTCGCGAGGAGGCGCGCCGGCGCGGCGCGCGCGGCGCGCCAGGCGGGAAGCAACGTGCCGGCGAGGGTCGCGGCCACGAGCAGCGCGCCGTAGCCGGCGACCGCCCGCGGATCCCAGGCGGGCAGGCCGGCGACCGCGGCGGTCAAGGCGTCCCAGGCCATCAGGCCCGCCCAGGCGCCGAATGCCACGCCGGCCACCGCGACCACCGCCGCGCGCGCGAGCACGAAGCCGAGCACGTCGCGGCGCCGCGCGCCGAGCGCGCGCCGCACGCCCAGCTCCCGGAGGAGCGCCGTCACCCACAGCCACATGACGGCGAACGTGCCGATCACCGCCATCAGGAGCAGCGCCCATCCCGTGGCGCCCACGAGCCGCGCGAACCAGCGGAGCGGCGCGGCCTCGCCCGCGAGGAGCCCCGCCTCGCTCATCCGCGTCACGGCGGCGAGCCGCGATCCCAGCGCGCCCCGCAGCGCCCGGCTCCCGGCCGCCTCGCCCCCGGGCCGCGCCGCCCGCACCAGCAGCTCGACCGCGGGCGCCGGATGCTGGAGCACGCTGAGGTAGACCGCCTCGAGCGGCACGCTCGCGCCGCCGAGCCCGACCGGCCGCCGGTCCGCGACCACGCCGACCACCGTGTAGTTGCCGTCGGGATCGTGTCCCAGGTGCAGCGTCCGCCCCAGCGCACCCGACGGCTGGAAGTGCAGACGCTCGAGCGTCCGGCTCACCACGGCCACCCGCGGACCGCCCCAGCGATCCGCGCTCGTGAAGCCGCGGCCCGAGAGCAGCGGAAGGCCGAGGGCGCGGAAGCTGTCGGCGCTGACCAGGAAATGGGCCGCGAAGAAGGTGTGGAACTCCAGCCAACCGTTGCTCCAGCGGCACTGCCCGCAGTCGGTCTCGGTGACGTCGATCGGGCCGAGCCCCGTGATCAGGCCCCGGCTCCCCAGGCTCGCCACCGCCACCGTCGGGTCGCGCGAGAGGTCCGCCAGCGCCGCGGCGTACGCGGCGGCGCGCTGCTCGGGCGGCGTGTCGGCCGTCGTGACCTCGAGCACCTGGCCGTTCGCGCCGGTCCCCGCGGCGCCGCTCGTCGCGGCGGCGCCTCGGCTCAGCAGCGAGCCGACGACGAGCACGGTGAGGCTCAGCCCCAGCTGCACCACCGGCACCGCGAGGCCGAGCGGCGCCTCCTCCGCCACGACGAGCCGGGCGCCCGGACGCGCGGCCGCCAGCGACAACAGGGCCCCGAGCACGATGCCGGCCAGCGTCACGCCCACCGCCAGGACGCCGGGCCCCGCCGCCGCCGGCCCGGCCGCCCCCGGCCACGCGCCGAGCGCCACGCGCGCGGCCGCGAGTCCCGTCACGCCGCCGATCACCAGCGCGACCGCCGCGATGGCGCCGCCCTCGAGCAGCGCCGACGCCAGGAGGTCGAGCCGCCTGGCCCCGACCGACCGCCGGATCACCACCTCGCCGGCGCGGGCCGTCGCGCGCGCGGTCGAGAGCGACATCGTGGTGAGCCACGCCACCGCCACCACGCCCGCGGCCACGCCGAACAGGAGGTGCGCCAGGCTGCCCAGCGCCGACGCCCGGATGGCGTCGGGCGTCTGCACGAACGCGCCCCACACCACGCCGAAGTCCGCGCCGCCGGTGACCGGCACGCCCAGCCGCACCGGGAGGCCGGCGCCCGGCCCCACCAGCGCGGCCGCGGGCACCAGCACCGCCAGGGCGGCGGCGCCGGTCGCGGCCAGCAGCACCGCGGTGCCCCAATACGCCTTCAGGGATTGTCGAACGGGAACCAGGATGCGGCGGGGGTGCATGCCGCCGAAGCTACGCGTCCCGGCCCGGGGGCTCCAGGGCGAACCACCGGCTGACGCGCGTGTGCGCCTCGGCGTCGCCGTCCCGGTGCGCGTACTCGTTGGTGGTGGAGGAGTAGCGGTAATCCCTGGACCAGTCCTCGGCGTGGCGCACGATCTCCGCCACCGCGCCGAGGCAGTGGTCCACGTCGGCCATCGTGGTCGTGGGGTGGAACGACAGCCGCACCCAGCCCGGCTTCTCCGAGAAATCGCCGGCGTCAATGCGGTCCGTGATGTGCTTCGACCGAGAGGGATCCACGTTCAGGAGGTAGTGCCCGTAGGTGCCCGCGCAGGAGCAGCCGCCGCGCGACTGCACGCCGAACCGGTCGTTCAACAGCCGGACGACCAGGTTGTAGTGCAGGTCCTCGACGTAGAACGAAACGATCGCGAGGCGCTCGCGGCACCCCCGGGCCAGGACGTGCACGCCCGGGATCGCCTCCAGCTGATCCAGGACGAAGGGCACGAGGAACCGCTCGCGGCGGGTCATCGCCTCGACGCCCATCGCCTCCTTGAGCCGCACCGCCAGTGCGGCCTTGATCGCCTGCAGGAACCCCGGCGTGCCGGCGTCCTCCCGCGCCTGGGGATCGTCGAGGAAGGCGTACTTTCCCCACGGGTTGGTCCAGGCCACCGTGCCGCCGCCGGATTCGTCCGGCACCCGGTTGTGGTAGAGATCGCGGGCGAAGATCAGCACGCCTGCCGACCCGGGCCCGCCGAGGAACTTGTGCGGCGAGAACAGCACGGCGTCGAGCCGCTCCTCGGGGTCCGCCGGGTGCATGTCCAGCGAGACGTAGGGCGCGGAGGCGGCCCAGTCCACGAACGCGACGCCACCCGCGCGGTGCATCAGCTTCGCCATCGCGTGGTAGGGCGTCTCGACGCCGGTCACGTTCGAGCAGGCGCTGAACGCCCCGATCCTGAACGGCCGGTGCCGGTAGCGGTGGAGCAGCTCCTCCAGCGCGGCGAGGTCCACGATCCCCCGGGCGTCGGGCGGGATCACCACCACATCGGCGATCGTCTCGTACCAGGAAGTGTGGTTGGAGTGGTGCTCCAGGTGCGTCACGAACACCACCGGCCGCTCCGCTTCCGCGAGCTGGATGTGGCGCCGCAGCGCCTCGGGCGCCTTGAGCCCGAGCAGGCGCTGGAACTTGTTGATCCCGCCGGTCATCCCCGACCCGGTGGTGAGGATCAGGTCCTCCGGCCCCGCGTGCACGTGCGCCTTGAGAACGCGGTGCGCCTCGTGGTAGGCGACGGTCATCGCCGAGCCGGTGGCGCTCGACTCCGAGTGGGTATTGCCGACGAAGGGCCCGAAGTCCTCGAGCAGCCGCCGTTCGATCGGCCCGTACAGCCGGCCGCTCGCCGTCCAGTCCGCGTACACGATCCGCTGCTCACCGTAGGGCGAGCGGAACACCTGGTCGTGACCGATCGTGTTGGCGCGGAACGGCTCGAAGTAGGCTTCGAGCGCGTCGGCGGGTGCCGGCGCGGGCTCCGGGGCGCGGCGCAGCGGTGCGGCCAAGGACGCTCCTCAGCGTGCAGCTAACCGGAGCAATCTGATGGGAATTGCTCGCTCAGGCCAGTCCGCGGTCGCCGGGACCCCGGTCTTGGGCCGACGACTGCGCCTCCGCGTGCACGCGGGCCGGGGCACGGCGCCGCCGGGCGAGCAGCAGTCCGTAGACCGCGACGTTGAGGAGGAGGACGATGCCACCGAGCGCCACCTGCAACCCCCTGGTGAGACCCGCGGGGTACAGCAGGGCCGTGACGTAGTGGCCGACGAAGTCGCCCGCGTAGCCGGCTTCGCCGCCCGACATCCGCAGCCGGACTTCGAGCGGCGTCAGCGGACAGACGATGCCGGCGAACTCGACGACCACGGCCCAGGCCGTACACGGCAGGTGAACCCAGGCGAGCGTGGGTCGCCGGAGGACCAGCAGCCCGCCCGCCACGACGAACCCCACGAACGCGAGGTGCGCCGCCAGCACCAGGTCCGCCAGCCACCCGTACGGCACCGCCGGCTACCCGACTTTCGTCGTCACACCCTCGTTGGTCGTGGTCCAGTGCTCGCCGTCCTCGGAGAACTGGGCGCGCCAGTGCATCTCGCCGGGACTCACCCACTCGTTGATCGTGCGCCAGCGCGTGCCGGTCGCGGGCGCGTTCGGGTTCTCGTAGGTCCACGTATGCCCGGCGATGGTGACCCGTGCGGAGTAGGCGGGCCGCCCGCCCGGCGTCACGGCGTAGAGGACGAACCGGCCCGAGTCCGCCGGCCCGTAGGCGCTGAGCTGCTCGATCGAGTCGCCGCCCGAGAGGATCTGCTGGTCGCAGGCGAGGAACCGGAACCCGGCCGACCACACGCACTCGAGATCCGCCTCCGAGCGGCCCGCCGTGGAGAACCTGGTCGCGTGCGACTCGCCGACGCTGCGCCACCTGCCGAGGAACGCACCCAGGGGCGCCAGCTCCGGGCGCTGCGCCGCCAGCCCGCCGGGAAGCAGGACGAGCGCGAGGACGGCGACGAGGGCCGGTCCGCGCGTCACGGCTCGAGCACCAGCAGCGCGAACGTGCCCGGCAGCACCGGCGGCCGGGGGCGCGGGCGCTCCGGCGTGGGGGCGGGCGCGGGGCCGAAGTCCGCGGTGACGGTGTAGAGGCGGCCTGTCGCCTCGTCCAGCTCCATGGTGCGCGCGCCGGCCTTGGTGGAGACGTTCGCCGCCACGCTGAACGCGGTCGGCGAGTCCTCGCGGATCACCGTGATGGTGCCGTCGCCGTTGGACGCGAAGGCGAGGCGCCTCGCGGCGTCGAACCGGCACGCGTCCACGCCGCGGCCGATCGGCACGGTGGTGATCAACCTGCCGGCCCGCGCGTCGGAGACGCCCATCACGCCGCTGCGGCAGCCGCTGAACAGCAGGTGGTGCTCGCGGTCGACGGCGAGGCCGCTGGGCCCCTCGCAGGGACGGATGGACCAGTGCCGCGTGACGCGCATCGCGCGCGCGTCCACCTCGGCCACCTCGCTCTTGTCCTCGAGGTTGACGTACAGCATCCCGTCGCCCGCGCTCACGCCGAACTCGGGCTTGCCGCCGAGGTCCACGCTGCCGAGGCGCTGTCCCGTGGCGCCGTCGATCGCCGTCTCGCTACCCGCGTCGCCGTTCATCGTGAAGACGTGCCCGGTGGCGGGGTCGAACAGGACGCCGTCGTCGTCGATCGCGGCGACCGTCCGCCCCAGCACGGCCAGGGTCTTGAGGTCGAACATCGTGACCGTGCTGTCCGCGCCGGAGGTCGCGAAGCCGTGGCCGGTCGCGTAGTCGAACGCCACGCCGTGCGCGCGATTGAGCCCGGGGATCTCGCCCAGGAGGGCACCCGTCTCCGGGTTGACCACCATCACCCGGTCCTGCCGGGCGATGAACAGCCGGTGGCCGGCGGTGTCGAGGGCGAGGTAGTCCCAGCCGCCGTCGCCACCGAGCGTGTAGGTGTGCGTGACGTGGTAGGACTGGGCGAGGGCCGGCGCGGCGGCCGCGCCCAGCAGCAGCGAGACCGTCGCGAGCACGTGGGTTCGCATGTTGACCGGGCTCCTTGGGATGGGCATTGAACAATAGGCCGAACGGCCCTACACCGCTAAACGCGGTTTCGATCCGCAACGTCTCACCTGCAGTGGGAGCACCGGAGCGGCGGTGAGCGAAGCCAGCAGCCTGGAAGCAGCGGCCGCCGACCTGGTCCCGAGGGCGCGGCGAGGCGACGCGGGCGCTCTCGAGCAGCTGCTCGGGCGATGCCGCGGAACGGTGTTCCAGTGGGCCCTCGTCCAGACGGGCGAGGCCGCGGACGCCGAGGACGTCACGCAGGAGGTCCTGATCCGGCTGCACGGCTCCCTGCACCGGTTCGCCGGGCGCTCGCGCTTCACCACCTGGCTCTTCCAGGTGACCCGCAACGAGGCGTCGAACCTGCGCCGCCGGCTCGGGAGCCGGCGCCGGCTGGCCGAGGCCGCGACCAGGGAGGCGGAGGCGGAGCCCGTGACCACCGACGACCCGGCGGATCGGGTCCACGCCGCGCGAGTCGCCGCCTTCGCCGAGGGGCTGATGCGGAGCCTGCCCCGCCGCCAGCGGGAGGTGTTCCACCTCGCGGATCTCGAGGGCTGCACCGTGGCGGAGATCGCCGAGCGGCTGGGGACGAGCCCCGTCACCGCGAGAGTGCACCTGTTCCACGCCCGCCGGGCCGTGCGGGCCGGCATTCTGGAACGCTGGCCGGAGCTGGCCGCCGAGGAGGGACGATGAATTGTCGGGAAGCGCGAGACCTGCTGCTCGAGGCGGACCTGGCCGACCTGGCGCCGGGCGCCGGCTCCGAGCTGGCGGCCCACCTCGAGACCTGCACCGCGTGCCGGAGGGCCGCGGCCCGGATCGTCGGCGTGGAAGGCGCGCTGGCGCGGCGCCTGGCGGCCGTGCGGCCGACGCTGGAGGAGTCCGCCGCCGTCGCCCGGGCCGTGGCCGCCGCCCGGCGCCGCGCCACGGTGCGACGGATCGGGTTCGGGACGCTGGCCGCGGCGGCGGCGGCGGCCGGCATCCTCCTGCTGCCGGCCCGGCAGGTGTCGAGACCTTCGCTGCCGGCCGTCGGACCCGCGGCGCCGGTCGGTTTCTCGGTGACCGCGTCGCCCGCGCAGAGCCTCGTCGTGCTCCAGCCCGCCGATTCCAACATCGTGGTCGTCTGGTATCTCACCTCACGGAGGTCGTCATGAAGGCGCGTGCTTCGTTCGCGCTCCTGGTTCTGCTTCCGCTCCTCTCGGCGTGCGGCCGGTCGCCCACGCGGCTCGAGACCCGCACCTTCGCCCTGCACTACCTGTCGAGCGACGAGGTGCAGAAGATCGTCCAGCCCTACGTGTACCAGGACCGCCCCGGCGCCCAGGGGGCCATCAGCATCAGCCAGAGCACGCTGACGGTGCGCGAGACACCGGACAATCTCGATCGCATCGGCCGCGTGCTGGCGCAGTTCGATCGGCCGCAGCCGAGCGTGCGGCTGACCTTCAAGGTCATCCGGGCCGACGGCGCGGCGCGGGCCGACTCCAGCATCCGCGACGTCGAGGCCGCACTCCGCTCGCTGTTCCGCTTCAAGGGCTACGCGCTGGTGGCCGAAGGCGTCGTGACCGCGGCCAGCAACTCGCGCAGCGAGCAGACGCTGGCCGGCAGCGGCGGCCCCTACCATCTCGAGACGCTCCTCGACCGGGTCGCCGGCACCGGCGACAGCACCGTGGTCGGCCTGAGCGTCAGGCTGACCATGTATCGCCAAGGCGGCTCCTTCGAGACGCACGTCGGCATCCCGGTCGGCAAGACGGCGGTGCTCGGCAACGTGGGGGGGGCGGAGCCGAATTCCGCGCTGATCCTCACCGTCCGGCCCGAGCTCGTCGCCAACTGACGGGCCGCGGGATCGAGGGGGGGCGGCGGCCGGCGGCGGCCGCCCCCTCGTTGCGCCCGGGCGCGCGGGCATTAACGTGTGAGCGCGCCCGGCCGCGGCGGAATACGGGGTGGGGGCACGGCGTGGGGCACTCGCGACGGGTCGGGAGGGCGACCATGGCGACCGACGTCCGCGCCCTGATGGAGAACATCGCCTCCCGCTACGACTTCCGGGACAAGTCGGTCATCCACGTCGGCGCCGGCGGCGGCCGGCTCGCCGGCTACGCGCGCGACGCCCGGAGCGTCCTCGCCGTGGACTCGGATGCCGAGGCGGTGCGGCGGCTGGGCGTCGCGCTGCGCGAGCAGGGCCTCGTCAGCCGCTTCATCGTCTTCAAGGGCGAGCTTGCGTCGGTCCGCGCCCGGGCGGACGTGGTCTTCTTCGAGTTCTGCCTGCACGAGACGGCCGAGCCCGGCGCGGCGCTGCAGCACGCGCGGACGCTGGCGCCCGAGACGCTGGTGGTGGACCACGCGCCCGGGTCCCGCTGGTCCTGGTACCGCGGAGAGGAAGCCGGGGTCGAGCGGGCCTGGCAGGCGGTCGGCCGGCTCGCCGTCGCACGCGACGAGACGCTGATGGGCGCCGAACAGTTCCACGACTACGACGAGCTGCTGGCGGCGGTGGGCGCGCGGGGCGAGCCCACGCTCGGCCGCATCGCGGAGCTGCGGGGCCGCCAGGGCATCGCCATCCAGATGCCGTACCGCATCGCCCTCCTGCACTAGCGCGGCCGCCCGCCCGCGGGCGTCTCACGCCGGAACCCGGCGCGGTGTCACACCGATGCACCCGAGAGCGGAGAGCGACCGAATGGCGGCGTTGCGCGGCAAGGCGCTGGTGGCCTACCTGCTGGTCTGCGTGTTCTGGGGCTCGACCTACCTCGCGATCCGGATCGGCGTCGCCGCGCTGCCGCCGTTCCTGTTCGCCGGCACCCGGTTCCTCGTGGCCGGGCTGCTCCTCCTCGGCGGAGCGCTCGCCTTCGGGGAGCGGCTCCCGCGCCGCGCCCGCGACTGGGGGGTTCTCGCCGTCGTCGGCCTGCTCCTCCTGGCCGGAGGCAACACGTTCGTGGTGTGGGCCGAGCAGTTCACGCCGTCGGGCGTGGCCAGCCTGTTCGTGGTCACCGTCGCCCTGTGGATGGCGGTGTTCGATGCGCTCCTGCCCGGGGGCTCGGGCCGGCTGTCCTGGCGCGTGGTCGCCGGGCTGCTGCTCGGGCTGGTGGGCACCGCGCTGCTGGTCGAGGCCGACCCGCGCTCCCTCGTGCACGCCGATCTGCGGGGCCCCATCGCGCTCACCGGTGCGAGCGCCTCCTGGGCGCTCGGCTCGGTCTACTACCGGCGCCGGCAGCCCGAGGCCGGCCCGTACGTCGGCGCCGCGATCGAGATGGTCGCCGGCGGCGTCGTCGTCATCGTGCTGGGGCTCGTCACGGGCGAGGCGCAGGCCGTGCACCTCACGGCCCGGGGGCTGGGAGCGCTCGCGTACCTGGTGGTGTTCGGCTCGATCGTCGGCTACACCGCCTACGCCTACGCGCTGCACCACGCGCCGGCGACGATCGTCGGCACCTACGCCTACGTGAACCCGCTGATCGCCGTCCTGCTCGGGTGGCTGCTGCTGGGGGAGCACGTCGGCCCGCGGACGTTCGCCGCGATGGCGCTGATCCTCGGCGCGGTGCTCTGGATCCAGGTCTCCCACGCCGCCGCCGTGCGGCGGGAAGCGCAGGCGCCGGCCAGCGAGTGACGCGGCCCGGACGCGGTGCCCCGTACGAACGAGCGGCCCCGGATTCCCCCGGGGCCGCTCGAGCCTTCGGGCGTCGGCGCCGGACTACTTCACGACGATCACCCCGTTCATCGCGATGCCGTGCACGATGCAATCGTACGCGTACGTGCCGGCCGTGTTGAAGGTGACCTGGAACGTACCGCTGGTCTGCGGGCTCGTCTGGCCGGTGAAGCTCGGCGTCCCGGTCGACCCCACGCCGTGGGAGAGCGATCCGCTGCCCCAGGTGAAGGTCACCGTTCCGCCGGCGGCGACGGTGTCGACGGCCGGGTTCGCGCTGCCGTTCCTCACGCTGGTGAACACGACGCCGGGACCCACGGCCACCGAGGCCGTCGTCGGCAGGGTGGCGACCGTTTCGCTGAAGGTCACCGGCGAGCCGCTGAGGGCCGGCTCGGTGGCCGTGACCGTCACCGCGCCGGCGGTGCCGCCGGCGATGAGCGAGTCCTGCGCGAGGCCCCCGGCAGCGCTCGCCGACTTGCTCGACACGACGCTCGCAGGGCCGCTCGTCACGGCCCAGGCCACCGTGTCACCGGCGACCCCGTTGTTGAACTGATCGCCCACCTTCACGACCAGCAGGCCGCCGAACGGCGTGCTCAGGTTGGCCGACTGGTTGTTGCCGCTCGACAGGCTGAGCTGCGTCGCGGCCCCCGGCGTCGCGGTCGCGTTGAACGTCACCGGCGAGCCGGTGGCGCCGGCCAGCGTGGCCGTGGCGGACTGGCTGCCCGCCGTCTGGCCCAGCGTCCAGGTCGTCGTCGCGATGCCGCTCGCGTCGGTCTGGGACGTGAGCGGATTGACCGACGCCCCCGTGCCGGCCGCCGCCCACGTGACCGTGACGCCCTGCTGCACGGCGCCGCTCAACGTCACCACCACGCGCAGCGGGTTGGCCAGCGCGGTGGCCACGGTGCCGGTCTGGCCGTTGCCGTTGGCGGCCAACGTCATCGCGATCACCGGCACCGGTGCCGCGCTGGCCGTGGCCGAGAAGGTCACCGGGGAGCCCGTCGCGCCGGACAGCGTCGCCGTCACGTGCTGCGTGCCGGCCGTCGAGCCCAGCGTCCAGCTCGTGGTCGCGACCCCGCTGGCGTCGGTCAGCGACGTGGCCGGGTTCACGCTCGCCCCGGTCCCCGCCGCCGCCCACGAAACGGTCGTGCCCTGCTGCGGCACGCCGCTCAGCGTGACGATCACGCGCAGCGCGTTCGGCAGCAGCGTGCCCACCTGCGCGGTCTGGCCGTCCCCACTCGCCGTCGCCGTCTGGGCGATCACCGGCGCCGGGGGCGTCGTCGAGTCGCCGCTGCTGCTGCAGCCCAGGGCCACGAACGGCGCGATCGCCGCCGACAACCCGAGGAACACGTGAACGGATTTCAGGCGCATGGCACCCTCCCTCGCGAGTGGAGTGTCCTTCAATAACCAATGAAAGTGAGTCCTAGAAACTTAGTCGGATATTCGCTTCTGCAACACTTGCGTGCCGGCGTGGTTCCAGCAGCTCGTTGACCGTCGTCGTCCCACGAACGACACACCGTCACCGTCGTGAGACGGATGGCCGCCCGACGTCCCGAGGACGTGACACATGACCGCGTGAGCGGCCTCGCTTGCGCGCCCGGCCTGCCGCAGGCAGACTACTCGCCCCCACACCCAATGGAGCCTGAGATGCGTCGAGTCGCCGCGGGAGCGTGCCTGCTCACCTTCGCGGTGCTGGGCGGATGCAAGTCCGCGCCGGCCCCCCTCACCGCCGCCGACCACGCAGCCGCGCAGGCGATGGACTCCGCGTACTCCGCGGCCGTCGCCGTCGGCGACGTGGCGGGTATGACGGCGGGCTACTCTCCCGACGCGATGGTGCAGCCGCCCAGCATGCCGATGGTCAAGGGGATGCAGGCGATCCGCCAGTTCTACCAGGCCATGTCGAGCGTGAAGGTCACCATCCAGCTCACGCAGGAGACGGCGGACGGTTCGGGCGACTTCATGTACACCACCGGCCGCTACCACTACCAGCAGATGCCGGCGGAGACCGGCCCGTCGGAGGACGGCAAGTACCTGGAGGTCTTCCGCCGTGGCGCCGACGGCAAGTGGATGCTCGTCGCGGAGAGCTGGAGCCCCAATGCTCCACCCGCCCCGATGGCGCCCGCCGCGGCCGCTCCCGCGAAGCCGGCAGCGCACCGGGCGAAGTAGGGTGACATCCCCGACCCGGGGCGCCCGGCACGCTGGCGGGCGCCCCGGGCCGGCATGCGCGCCGCTCCGTGACCGTGGTGCTGGCCCGCGCGGCCGCCGCCTGGCGCATCGCGGGCGTGCGCCCCGACCGCGGGCCGGTCGAGCCCCAGACGAAACAGCCCGCGGCACCGGCCGCGGGCTTCGAGCTTCGGGGCGCGATCGGACGGGCTAGCTGCCCACGCAGGCGACGAGCACGAGCATCGTGGACCGGCCCTGCACTCGCTCGAGGCGCCGCGCCACCGCGATCTCCTCGCGCGGCCCGGCCTCGACGCCTACGGTCCCCAGCTCCGCGATCCGAACCTGCCGGACGACGGGAAGGGACACGGCGCGGGACGCCGCCGGGCCGTCGGCCACCAGGCGCGCGCCGATCAGCGAGCGGGTGACGTCGGCACTGGCCCGGATCGAGGCGGCGTGCTGCGCCACGACGCCCGGCGCGAAGCACGGTGCGCCGGCCAGCGCCGCGGTCAGCACCGCGACGCGAAGCGCCGCCGCGAGGCGGATGCCGGGCGCCGATTCGCCGGCGAGTCGAGGAAGGGACGTCGCTGCCATCGGAGCGTAAGATCGGCTCCGAGGTCGATCGCAAACATCGGATTGACAGGAAGTTGCGCGTGAGGCTCGCCCGCCACCCCGTAGGCTGCGGCCTACGGGAGGCGATGCAGGTCACTTAGATGAGGTGATGCTCCAGCGTGTAGCGCACCAGGTCGGCGTTGGTGCGCAGCTCCATCTTCTCGAGCACGCGCGCGCGGAAGCTGCTCACGGTCTTGGGGCTGATGTCGAGACGGGCCGCGATCTCCTTCAGGCTGAGGCCGGCGGCCAGCAGGCGCAGCACCTCCAGCTCGCGGTTGGACAGGCGCTCGTGCGGCTCCGTCGCGCCGTCGCTGCCCAGGCCCATGGCCAGCCGCTCGGCCAGCGCGTCGGTGACGTAGCGGCCGCCGGCCGCGATCCGGCGCACCGCCTCGATGAGGTCGGGCGGCGCGTAGTCCTTGGTGAGGTAGCCGGTGGCGCCGCTCTTGAGCGCGCGGACCGCGTACTCCTCCTCGGGCTGGGCGCTGAGGATGAGCGTGCGCGTGCCCGGGCACGCCGCGGGGAGCGCGGCCAGCACCTCCAGGTGGCTCGGTCCCGGCATGGCGATGTCGAGGATCAGCACGTCGGGCTTCAGCCGCCGCGCCGCGTCCAGCACCTCGTCCGATCGGCCGACTTCACCGACCACCTCGACCTCGCTGGCACCCTGGAGGATGCGGCGCACGCCCTCCCGCACGACCGGGTGGTCGTCGGCGATGAGGACCTTGGTCACGAGCGCCCCGCCCGGGCGGCCGCGGCGAGCGGGAGCGTGACGCGGATCGTCGTCCCCGTGCCCGGCGCCGAATCGCCGCTGATGGTCCCGCCGCTCCGTGCCACGGTGGCGTAGATGGTGGGGAGCCTGAGGCCGGTGTCGTAGGCGGGATCGAAGACGTACGGCTCGAAGATGCGGGCAGCCGCGTCGGGCTCGAGGCCGGGCGCGTCGTCGCGCACCACGAGCGACGCGGAGCCGCCGCCCGGGTCCGGCACGAGCCCCGTCTCGACCTCGACGAGGCCGCCGACCGGCAGCGCGTGGTTGGCGCCCGCCACGAGGTCCAGCACCAGCTGCCGCAGCCTGGGCGCGTCGGCCTTCACGATCAGCGGGCCGGGCGCCCGCTCGACCGTGAGCGTCTTGCCCGCCGGCATCAGGCCCTGCAGCTCGGCCTCGACCTCGGCGACGACGTCGTTCAGGTCCGCCGATCCGTTGCCCAGCGTGGGCGCGTGGGCGAATCCGCGCAGCGCCGCCACCAGCCTGGTGGCGCTGTCCACCGTGCGCACCACGCTGTCGAGGTCCGCCCGGCTGCGCGGATCGGGGCCGATCTCCTCGGCCAGGAGATACAGCATGGATCTCGTGGATCCGAGGTAGTTGGCGATCTCGTGCGCGAGCACGCGCGCGGTCCGCGACGCGGCGTCCATGCGCTGCGCGCGAACCCACTCCTCACGTGCCGGCGGAATCTCCATGATCAGCTCGCGGTTGCGACCCGGCCGGGCGCGCGCCGGCGTCGGCACTAAGGTCGTCGTTGCCCGCGGCGCCGGCAAGGCGCAGCGGCGCGCCCGTCACCGCCCCCCGCCGCTGCCCGCGGCCGCGGAGCCGCCCACGTCGCGCGCCGTCACGTACCAGCTCTCGTCCACCTCGACCTCGGCGGCCTGCGGCGAGGAGACCGCCAGCGTCTGCCAGGCCTCGGTGGGGTGCAGCACGCGGGTGCCGAGCCCCGGCACCTGGACCCGGACCGGCATCGCAAACCCGGGCACCACGTTCGCCCAGCGGTAGGAGAGCGTCCCGCCCTCGACCTTGTAGTCGAGCTCCGGGATCCGGGTCGTCCGCAGGTACTGGTCGAACACCCTGCCCAGGTCGATGCCCGCCTGGCGGCTGATGTAGTCCTCGACCTGCCGGCTGGTGACCGTCTGATGCCAGAACTCGTGGTTGAGCCCGCTCAGGACTCCGCGCCACTTCGCGTCGTCGTCCACGATCTGGCGGATGGTGTGCAGCAGGTTGGCGCCCTTGGGGTACATGTCGCCGGACCCGGTGCCGTTGACCCCGTAGGGACCGATCACCGGCCGGTCGTTGCGGATCGCCTTGCGCACGCCGATCAGGTACGCCGCGCCCGCCGTCGGGCCGAGCTGACACTCCGTGTAGAGCCCCTCCGCGTAGGCCGCGAACCCCTCGTGCACCCACATGTCCGCGTGATCCTGCACGGAGATGTTGTTGCCGAACCACTCGTGGGCGCTCTCGTGCACGATGATGAAGTCCCACTGGAGCCCGATGCCGGTGCGCGAGAGGTCCCGGCCGAGATACCCGTTGAGGAAGTGGTTGCCGTAGGCGACGGCGCTCTGGTGCTCCATCCCCAGGTGCGGCGCCTCGACGAGCTTGTAGCCGTCGGCGTACCACGGGTACGGGCCGAACCAGTGCTCGAAGCACTTCAGCATCGGCGTCGCCTGCTGCCACTCCCGCCTCGCCACGTCGAGGTGGTAGGCGAGCGGCCAGAAGTCGCGCGTGAGCCGGCCGGCCGCGCCGTCGAGCGTGTCGGCGAAGTGCCCGTAGACGCCCGCGTTGACGACGACGTCGTAGCTGTTGATCGGGTCGGCGACGAACCACTCGTAGGTGGTCGTGCCGTCGGCGTTGCGCACGGTGCTGCGCAGCCGGCCGTTCGAGACGTCCGCCAGCGAGTCCGGGACGGTGATCGCGATGCGCTGGCTGTCGGGCTCGTCGGCGAGGTAGTCCTTGAGCGGCCACCATACGCTGGCCCCCAGGCCCTCGCACGTCGTGGCGATCCACAGGTTGCCCACGCTGTCCCGGGCCCACGTGAAGCCGCCGTCCCACGGCGGCCGCCGGGCGACCCGCGGCTTGCCGTGATACCACACGGTGACCGTCTTCACCTCGCCCGCGCGCTGGCGCGCGGCGAGCGTCACGAAGAAGGCGTCGCCGTCCCGCCGGAAGGCCAGCCGGTGGCGGTCCTGCACCACGCTGTCGATCTCCAGGGGCACCTGCAGGTCGATCTGCATCTCGCGCGCGGGCTGGAGGATGCGGTAGGTGATGCCGTTCCAGCCCACGATGCTGCTGTCGGCGGGGTTCACCCGCACGTGCAGATCGTAGAACGCCGCGTCCCACCACGCGCGCGCCGGCCCGTTGGAGCCGCGCAGCGTATCCGCGTGGGTGAAAGTGGAGTCCTGGGCGAGAGCGCCGGCGAGCGGACAGATGACCAGTGCGGCAAGCAGCGGGATGGGGCGCATGGGAGTAGGGTGGAGGGTGGAGGTGTAGGGTGTGCGGGCCGCCGGAGGATGCCGCCGGCGCGCGCAAACGGCAAGGTGCGCTAGTGGCGCGGCTGGACGCCGGGCTGGGGCGGGATCACCGCGGTGATGGTGAACGGCGCGGAGGTATCCGCAGCGAAGCCGCGCGCCGTGGCCGCGAGCGTGTAGCCGACCCCCGCCGCACTGATCGAGAGTCCCGGGAACGTCGCCACGCCGGCATCGGCCCGCCGGACCGCGGTCCCGCCGAGCGAGGCCGCACCCGGATTCGCGGCGATGGCGAGCGCGATGGAGTCGGACGCGACGAGCACGATGTTGCCGAGCACGTCCTGCACCACGACCTGGACCGCGGGGCTGATCGTGTCGCCGGCCGGGGCCCCCGAGGGCTGCCTCAGGAACGCGAGCCGGGTCGGCACGCCGGCCGTCACGTCGAACGTGTCGCTCGCGGCGCCGCCGAGGGCGGTCGCGACCGCCAGCAGCCGGTAGCCGGTTCCGGCCGAATCGATGGTCACCTGCGGGAAGTTGGCAGTCCCGTTCACGGCAGCCACCTGGGTGACGCCGCCGAGATGCGCCCCCGGCGTCCCGGTGCCGCTGGCGATCGACAGTCCGATGCTCGCCGTCGACTCGTAGGCCGTGTCGCCGTTGCTCTCGATCACCGTGACCGACACCCCGGGCTCCAGGGGAAAGCCGGCCGTGGCGTACTCCGGCTGGACGCTGAAGGCCAGCGAGGCGGGGTGGATGCCGCCCTGGTCCGGCAGGCTCGCCATCTCGCAGCCGCCGCAGGCGATGGCGGCGCCCGTCACGGCGGCGAGGAGGCCGACCGTCCGGCTCGGCGAGACGCGAATGGCCATCGGTCCGCATACCATAATGCTCCGCCCGCGCCACGGGCAACTGCGACGCATCCCGCGGTGATTGTGCGGTCACCCTCCTTGACGGCCCCGCGCGCGCGAACATCCTCTCTTCGGTCCGGTTGACGCCCGCTTGACGGCCGCATCGCAGCGATGGACATCACGCCGCCGGGTCGTTGTGCGGCGACGCCGGAGGAGGACGCGATGAGCTCCGATCCCTCGATCCCGCCGACCCTGCCCGCGCTGTTCGAAGCGGCCGCCGAGCGGTTCGCCGGCAACACGCTGGTCCTCGAGAAGCGGGACGGGACCTGGCACGGGACCACCTACGCCGAGGCGCGGACGCTGGTGCACCGCTGCGCGGCCGGCTTCCTGGACCTCGGCCTCGGGAAGGGCGAGCGCGTGGCCCTGATCTCGGAGGGCCGCCGCGAGTGGGTGATCGCCGAGCTGGGGATCCTCTACACGGGCGCGGTGGACGTCCCGATCTCGGTCAAGGTCGAGGAGCTGCCCGAGCTGCGCTTCCGCCTCAGCCACTCCGGGTGCCGGATGGCGGTCGTATCGGGATCCCAGGCGCGCAAGGTGATGGGCCTGCGCGCCGAGCTGCCCGAGCTCGAGACGGTCGTCCTGCTCGACGACCCGGGCGAGGCGGTGCCGGGCGTCGTCCGGTTCGCCGACCTGCTCGCCCGCGGCGAGGCGGCGCTGGCGGCCCAGCCCGGCCGCGTCGCCGCCTCCTGGCGCGCCGTGCGGGGATCCGACGCGGCCAACATCTGCTACACGAGCGGCACGACCGCCGACCCCAAGGGCATCGTCCTGAGCCATCGCAACTACACGGCGAACATCGCGCAGGGCACGGCCCTCTATCCGCTCCCGCCCCACGCCGTGACCCTGCTGATCCTCCCCTGGGATCACGCCTTCGCCCACACCTGCGGCATCTATGCCCTCGGCTCGACCGGCGGCGCGTTCGCCTGCGTGCAGACCGGCAAGACCCCGATGGAGACCTTGCGCAACATCCCGGCGAACATCCGGGAGACGCGCCCCACGCTGCTCCTCAGCGCGCCGGCGCTGTCGAAGACCCTCCGCAAGGGCATCGAGAAGGGCGTGCGCGCCAGGGGCGCGTTGTCGTGGGCGCTGTTCCGCGCCGGCGTGGGTGTGGCGAAGGCGTACAACGGCCTCGGGTTCGACCGCGGGCGCGGGCCGCGCGCGCTGCTGCGGCCGCTCGTGGCGCTGTTCGACGCGGTGCTGTTCCGCAAGGTCCGCGAGAACTTCGGGGGTCGGCTCGAGTACTTCGTCGGCGGCGCCGCGCTGCTCGACCTCGAGCTGCAGCGGTTCTTCTACGCCATCGGCATCCCGGTCTTCCAGGGCTACGGCCTCACCGAGGCCGCGCCGGTCATCTCGTCCAACACGCCCCGCCGCCACAAGCTGGGCTCCTCCGGCGTGCTCGCCCCCGACCTCGAGGTGAGGATCTGCGACGAGGCCGGGCACGACCTGCCGGTGGGCGGGAAAGGCGAGATCGTGGTCCGCGGCGAGAACGTGATGCTCGGCTACTGGAAGAACGAAAAGGCCACCGCCGAGACGCTCAGGGACGGCTGGCTCCACACCGGCGACCTCGGCTACCTCGACTCCGACGGGTTCCTGTACGTGCTCGGGCGGGAGAAGAGCCTGCTGATCGGGCCCGACGGCGAGAAGTACAGCCCGGAGGGCATCGAGGAGACCGTCGTGGACCGCTCCCGGTTCATCGACCAGATCATGCTGCACAACAACCAGTCGCCGGCGACGGTCGCGCTGCTCGTCCCGAACCGCGAGGCGCTGGCGGCGTGGCGGGAGCATCACGGCCTGGCGCCCGACCGCGTGGAGAGCCAGGACGCGGCCCTGCGCCTCCTGGAGGCGGAGATCGACGCGTACCGCGCCGGCGGGCGGCACGCCGGGATGTTCCCGGAGCGGTGGCTGCCCTCGACCTTCGCGGTCCTCGACGAGCCGTTCACCGAGCAGAACCGGATGCTCAACATCACGCTCAAGATGGTGCGGGGCCGGATCGAGGCGGCCTACGCCGACCGCATCGCCGGGCTGCACCGCGCGGATGGCGCGCGCGTCACGAGCGCGGCCAACCGGGAGGCGATCCGGCGGTTGTGGCAGAGCGGCGGCTCGTGAGGCCGAGAATGGCGCGCATCCCGCTCGCCGCGCGAACC
Organism: Gemmatimonadales bacterium; assembly: GCA_035502185.1. Lineage (NCBI taxonomy): Bacteria > Pseudomonadati > Gemmatimonadota > Gemmatimonadia > Gemmatimonadales > Gemmatimonadales bacterium. Next base: position 38,598 of record DATJUT010000018.1, on the reverse strand, counting down.
GCACCGTCCGGTGCCGGCCCACGCGCCCGGCTGCGCGGGATTCACACCGCATTCACGCTCGATTGACGCCCCCCCCATAGCGTGAGGCGTTGCCGGCACTGACGGGGACAGGCCGTGCCGGCCGTCTCGCATTTCGTTCCCGGGGGGTCACGATGGGTGCTCGGGCTCTCGCCGCCGCGGCCGTCGCGCTGTGCGCCTGCGCGACCGCGTCGCGCTATCAGCCTCCGCCGCAAGCCGTCCCTTCGGTCTGGCGGGAGGGACCGGCCATGCCGGAGACCACCGCCGCCGACACGCCCTGGTGGCGCATCTACCGCGACACCACGCTGGAGCGGCTGGTCAGGACCGCACTGGCGCAGAACACCGACCTGGGGGCGGCGCTGGAGCGGGTGACCGAGGCTCGCGCCCTGCTGGCCGCAGCCGAAGGCGCGCGCCTGCCCACGCTCATGGTCGGCGGCTCGTACACCCGCGGCGAAGCGCGCGTGCGGCAGGAGGGCGAGAGCACCACCTACCCCTCGGCATACTACTCGGCGCAGCTCGCGGCGGGCTGGGAACCGGACGTCTTCGGCACTCAGCGGAGCTACGCACGCAGTGCCGCCGCTTCGCTCCAGGCCAGCGAGGAGCAGAGGCGCGGGGTCGCGCTGTTGCTCGTCGCTTCCGTCGCGTCGGCCTACGTGGATCTGCAGGCGACGGACCAGGAGCTGCAGGTCGTGAACCGCGCGCTCGAGGCGCGCCGCGGCTACCTGGACACGACGAAGCGCCGTTTCGACGGCACTCCCGCGGCGGAGCTGGACCATCGCCAGGCGCAGGCCCTCTACGAGGCTGCCCGCGAGACGGCCATCGACCTGAGGGAGGCGGCCGCCGACGCGGAGAACGCCCTGAGCACCCTCCTGGGCCGCGCGCCGGGAGCGATTCCCCGCACGGGCTCGCCGGGCGACCAACTGCTCGCAGCCGTCCCGGCAGGCCTGCCAGCGTCGCTCGTGACCCGGCGGCCCGACGTCCGCGCGGCGGAGCGGGCGCTGGCCGCGGCCGGCGCGGACGTCGGCGCGGCCCGGGCGCAGCTCTTTCCGCACCTGAACCTCACCGCCGAGCTCCAGTGGTCCCGAACGCCGGGAACCACCACGACCATCCAGGGGTTCACGATGGCCGCCCCGACGACCACCGAAACAGGCTGGAACGTCGCCGCGTCGATCTCCCAACCCCTGTTCATGGGAGGACGCCTGCTCGCGGACGTGCGCGCGGCGGAGTCGCGGCGGCGCCAGGCGCTGATCGCGTACGAGGGCACGGTGCTGAGCGCCCTCCAGGATGCGGAGAACCAGCTCGCCGCGACGCGGTTCGCGGGCGAGCGGCGCACGTCGGCCGACTCGCAGGCCGTCTACGCGGCCGCGGCGCTCAGGGCGGCCGAGGACCGTTACGCGGCCGGCACGTCGCCGTTCCTCGAGGTCCTGGACGCGCAGCGGACTCAGCTCAGTGCCGCCATGGGCGCCGTCGTCGCGCGCGTGAGGCAGGCGGACGCGGTGATCGGGCTCTACAAGGCCCTTGGGGGCGGATGGCAGGAGGACTCGACGGCCGCCGGACCTCCCCGCTGAACGGACGGCGACATCGGGAGGCGACCGGAGCGTCGGCGCTGTAGTTTTGGGCCATGAAAATCGGCCTGGTGGGTTTCGCGGGTTCGGGGAAGACCACGGTGTTCAACACGCTGACCGGGCTCGACGTGCCGGTCGGCTTCGGCGGCGAGCTGCACCTCGGCACGGTCAAGGTGCCCGACGAGCGGATCGACAAACTGTCGAAGATCTTCAGCCCCAAGAAGACCACCTACGCCGAGATCGTCTTCAGCGACATCCCGGGCGAGCACGGCGCGGAGAAGAAGGGCCTCTCCCCGAAGGCCCTGCAGCAGATCCGCGACCAGGACGTGTTGTGCCTCGTGCTGCGCGCCTTCGACAACCCGGCCCTCGACGCCACGCCCGACCCCGCGGCGGACCTCGAGGCGTTCCACGCCGAGTGCATCCTCACCGACCTGGCGATGGTGGAGCGGCGGCTGGACCGGTCCAAGAAGGAGAAGATTGACCCGCTCGAGGTGGCGGCGTTCGAGCTGATGCGGCAGACGCTGGAGCAGGAGCTGCCGCTCCGCTCGCTGACGGCGCAGGCGCTCGACCGCAGCAAGCTCACCGGCTACGGGTTCCTCACCGACCGGCCGCTGATGGTCGTCCTGAACCGCAGCGAGGACGAGGCCGCCGTGCCGCTGCCCGCCGGGATGGCCGCGCGGCTCGAGGCCATTCGCGCGGCGGGCCTGGTCCTCTCGGCCAGCGTGGAGGCGGAGATCGCGAAGATGGACGCCGCCGACCAGGCCGCGTTCCTGGCGGATCTCGGCCTTGCGGAGTCCGCGCTGACCCGGTTCATCCACACGGCCTACGCCCTGCTCGACCTCATCTCGTTCTTCACCGTCGGTCCCGACGAGGTGCGGGCGTGGCCGGTGCGCCGGGGGAGCAACGCGAAGCAGGCCGCGGGGAAGATCCACAGCGATCTCGAGCGCGGCTTCATCAGGGCCGAGGTGATTCCCTACTCCGTGTTCATGGAGTACGGCTCCGAGCACGCGGTGCGCGAGGCGGGCAAGCTGCAGCTCGGCGGCAAGGATCACCCGGTCGCCGACGGCGACATCCTCCACATCCGGTTCAACGTGTAGCGTGCGAGGCCGCGCGGCAGCCCGCCTCGCCGGCTCGGCGCTCCGTGGCCTCCGGGCGTACTGGGGCACCGCGCTGCTCGCCGTAGCGGCGGGCACGGTCGCCCTGGGGGCTTCCCTGCCGGTGACGCAGCTCGCCACGTGGAGCGCGGGCATCGGCACGCGCCTCCGCCTGCCGGCCGGGGGGCTGCTCGACGCCGGCTTCGAGTGGATCCGCGCGGCGACGGGGCCCGCGGATCTGCGGCGCGACGCCGTGGGGTCGCTGTTCGGGCTGCTGGCCGCGGTGACCGTGGGGCTGGTGGTGGTGGCGCTGCTGACGCTCGTCGCGCTGTTCGCCGCCCGCGCCTCCGCCCGTGGGCGGGAGATCGCGATCCGCCGCGCGGTCGGCGCGTCGAGCCGCGCGCTGCTGGTGACGCACCTGGTCGAGGGCGCGATGATCGGCGCCGCCGCGCTGCTCGCGGGCGGAGCCGTCGGACTGGCGGCCGGGCGCGCCCTCGGTGCGGCGTGGCCCGGGAGCCTGGCGCCGCCGGCGGGCCACCCCGGCCTGGCGGTGGCTCTCGCCGTGGCCGGCGCGCTGGTGCTGGGCTCGTTGCTGCCGGTCGCGCTCGTACGCCGGCCGGCGAAGAGCAGCGCGGTGGATCCCACGTCGCTCGGCCTGGTCGTGCCCGCGCTGCAGCTGGGGCTCAGCCTCACCGTGCTGGCGGCGGCCGCGATGCTGCGCCGCGGGGCGGAGCGGGTCGCGCCCGCCGGGACCGCCGCGGGCGCCGGCGACCTGGTGTTCGAGATCCACGCGGCGGGGATGCCGGCGGCGCAGCGCGCCGCGGGCTACGGCGGGCTGCTGCACCGGCTCCGCTCGGACCACGCCGTGGCGCTGGCCAGCCTGTCGAGCCCCGGCGCCCTCGTCGGGCTCGGGAGCGTCGCCGCGGCGGTCGACGTGACCGCGGAGAGCGCCTTCTACTCCGTGCACTGCGTCCTGTCGGCGGACAGCTTCCACGCGATGGGGCTGCGCCTCCTCGCCGGCCGGTGGCTCGCCGACGCCGATGGCCCGGCGGCGCCGCGCGCGGCCGTCGTCAACCGCTCGTTCGCCATGCACTTCGGCGGCGTCGGCGGGACGCTGTTCCTGGGCTACGGCCCGGATGCGCGGCACACCGTGGTGGGCGTCGTGGACGACGCGCGGGCCGTGGGGCTGGGGGCGACGCTCGCGCCGCGGTTCGTCGTCTACACCAGCGTGCTCCAGCATCCGGCCGCCGATGCCGAGTTGCTGGTGCGCTCACGCGGCGCGCCGGACGCGGCCGGGCTGCGCGCCGCGATCGGCGCCGCGCTCGGGCCCGGGGTCTCCGCGGACGGGCCCGTCACCGCCGCGGCGCTGTTCGACGCCGAGGCGGCGCCGCTCCGCTGGTTCTCCCGCGCGTTCGGGGTGGAGGGCTGGGCCATGCTGGCCCTCGCGACGTTCGGGACCTTCGCCGTGATGTGGCTGTGGGTGGCCTCGCTCCTGGGCGAGCTGGGCCTCCGGCGCGCGGCCGGAGCCCGCCGGCCCCAGGTGCGGCGCTACGTGCTCGCGCGCGCCGCGGCGGTGGCCGCGTGGGGCACGGCCGTCGGCGCCTGGGTGGGGATGATGGTGTGGGACGCCGTGCACCGGCTCGCGGAGACGCTGCCGGCGTGGGATCCGGGCGCGGTGGTGCGGTCGAGCGTGCTGCTCGGCGCCGCCGCGCTGGCCGGCGCCTACGTCCCGGCCTGGCGCGCCGCGCGCGAGCGGCCGGCAGCGCTCATGGCGGGCGAGGGCTGAGCGTCAGCTCTTCGGGCGCGCGGCGGCGAATTGCCGGGGGTCGAACAGGCTCGCGTCGAGCGGCTGGCCGGTCTGGATGTCCACGTACTCCTCGCGCCACACGGGCCGGCCGCCGACCACGAAGACCACCCGGGCCGAGAGCCACGCCTGGCCCACCGGGCGGTAGTCCTCGAACCGGGTGTCGGCCAGCCGGGTCGCGCCGGGCCGGCCCACCTGCTGCAGCATCCGGACGAACACCAGCCGCTCCCGGTCCACCCAGAACTGCACGTGGGTCGTGTCGCCGGCCGCGGCGCCCACCACGTACACCGGCCGTCCCTGCCAGGTGTCCTCGTGCATCGCGCCGAGGTCGATGCCGAGCCGCGCGAGCTTGGCGAGCGTCGTGTCCGCCGGCTGGACGTACACGTCGAAGCCGAGCACCAGGAGCGAGTGGATCAGGGGCACCGTCCGGGCCAGCGTGTCGTGCGCGAACACGAACTCGGAGTCGCTGCGGAACAGGACGCCGCCGCCGCTGTCTGCGGGGAGAAAGTCGATCCGGAGGTTGCCCGGAAACGTCGCGCACTCCCGCCAGGTGGAGTACGTCTCCTTGCCGGCGGTGTCGGTGGCGGTGTTGTGCTGCGTGAACGCGAGGGTGCGATACCAGGATCCGGCATACCGGTCGTGCATCGCGCGGATCAGCTCCCGCCCGTCCCGGGGCGCCCCGGACAGGCCGAGCGTCAGCGCGAGCAAGGAGATCGAGGCGTACACGAGGGGCCCTCCGCGGCTGCGGTGCGTGCGGCTCGGTGGCTGCGTGAATGCTGAGGGACCCTGAATATCGCGAAATGGCGCAGCCCGCGGTAGAGACGATGGCCATGGCGCGCGGGACGATTATCTTGGTGCCGGCACGAACGGGATAGGGGCCGAGTGGAGACAACCTCCGTGCGGCGCCGGCGGGCGGAGCGCCGGCGGCTGTGGGACAGGCGCTCGCCGCTGGCGCGACGCACCGACGCCGACCGGCGGCGCCGCGACCGCCGCAGCGCGGCGCAGCAGTTTCACTCCGAGCGGCGCGGCCGGCCCGACCGCCGCCAGGCCGCCCGCCGCCTGGTCCCGGACCGCCGGATGCAGCTCTCGCGCCGGCTCGGACGTCGGCGGCGCGACACCCCCACGCCGTACACCATCGAGCACATGGACCAGCTGCGGACGCGGTTCGCCACGCCCGGACCCGTCACCTGCCCGGCCTGCGGCGGCTCGTTCACGCTCGGCCCGGCGCGGCGGCGCGGCGCCGAGATCGCGCGCCGGGTGGTCTGCCTCGGCTGCGGCCGCGCCGCCGTGGTGCCCAACTCCCGCGCGGCCCGGATCCTCCTCATCGACCAGAACGAGGCGGTCCGCGGCCACATGGCCACGATGCTCGCCGGCGCCGGCCACGAGGTGGTGGAGGCGGGCGACGCCAGCATCGGCCTCGTCGCCTACGAGACGGTGCCGGCGGACGTCGTCTTCCTCGACGTGCTCACGACGGGACGCATGGACCCGACCGACTTCCTGCGCCAGCTGCGGCGCCGCTACCCGGACGCCCGCGTGGTGGCGATGGCCGGCCGGCCGACCTTCAGCGGCGTGGACCTGCTGGCCGTGATGCAGGGCCTGGGCGCGGCGCGCACGATGCGGATGCCGGTCACCCGCGACAAGATCCTGCAAACGGTGGAGGAGGTACGCCCGTAGCGAGGCTTCTCCCGTCCGCCGCGGCACTCACGGCGCTCCTCGCGCTGGCCTGCGGTGGCGGGCGGGAACGCACGACCCGAGGCGGGGCGGCCGCGCCCGCCGCGGCGCGGGTCGGCGCGCCGCCTCCCGTGCGCCACGTGTTCGTGATCGTGCTGGAGAACGAGGGCTACGCCACCACCTTCGGGCCGGGCACGGCCGCCCCCTACCTCGCCGACACCCTGGCCCCCTCGGGCGCCCTGCTGCGCCAGTACTACGCGACCGGCCACAACAGCCTCGACAACTACCTCGCGATGATCAGCGGGATCGCCCCCGACATGGCGACCCAGGCGGACTGCCGCGTCTACGAGGAGTTCCGGGAGACCGGCGTCGCGCCCGACGGCCAGCCCGTCGGCCGCGGCTGCATCTACCCGGCCCACGTGCGCACGATCGCCAACCAGCTCGCAGCCGCGCACCTGTCCTGGAAGGCGTACATGGAGGACATGGGGAACGAACCCAGGCGGGAGGCCGCCGCGTGCGGCCACCCGCGCGTCGGCGCGCGGGACCGCACCCAGACCGCGCATCGCCGGGACCAGTACGCCGCCAAGCACGACCCGTTCGTGTACTTCCATGCCATCATCGACTCGGCGTCGTGCCGGGCGAACGTCGTGCCGCTGTCCGCTCTCGCAGCCGACCTCGCGACGGCCGGGCGCACGCCCAACCTCGCGTTCATCTCGCCCAATCTCTGCCACGACGGGCACGACGCGCGGTGCGCGGACGGCGAGCGGCCCGGCGGACTGGGATCCGCCGACCGGTTCCTCGCGCGCCTGGTGCCCGTGATCACGCACGCACCGGCGTTCCGCGACGGGCTCCTGATCGTGACGTTCGACGAGGCGGGATCCGACGACGCGTCGGCGTGCTGCGACGAGCCCACCGGACCGAACACGGACCGGCCCGGGATCTCCGGGCCGGGAGGCGGGCGCACCGGGGCGGTGCTGGTCTCGCCGTTCGTCAGGGCGGGCACCGTCTCCGACGTGCCCTACAACCACTACGCGCTGCTCGAGAGCCTCGAGCAGATCTTCGCCCTGCCCTACCTCGGCTACGCCGGACGTCCGGGCCTGGCGGCCTTCGGCGCCGACGTGTACGGCGCTAGCGGTACGCCTGCTGGTGCACCGCCTTCACGGCGCGACCCGACGGGTCGTTCGCGTTCCTGAATGCGGCGTCCCAGGCCAGCGCCTCCGGCGTGCTGCACGCCACCGACGGCACCGACGGCACGCACGCGGCCGCCGAGTCGGACGGGAAGTGCTCGTGGAACAGGGAGCGGTAGAAGTACTCCTCCTTCGACAACGGCGGGTTGATCGGGAACCGGAACCGGGCGTGCGCCAGCTCGTCGTCGGTCACGGCCCGCGCGGTCATCTGCTTGAGGGTGTCGATCCAGCTGTAGCCCACGCCGTCGGAAAACTGCTCCTTCTGCCGCCACGCCACGGTCGCCGGCAGCGTGTCCTCGAAGGTCTTCCGCAGCACCCACTTCTCGATGTGCCCCTCGCGGACCATCTTGTCCGCGGGGTTGAGCCGCATCGCGACGTCGAGGAAGTCCTTGTCGAGGAACGGCACCCGGCCTTCGACGCCCCACGCCGCGAGCGACTTGTTGGCCCGCAGGCAGTCGTACAGGTGCAGCTTGCTCAGCTTGCGGACGGTCTCCTCGTGGAACGCCCGGGCGTCGGGCGCCTTGTGGAAGTAGAGGTACCCGCCGAACACCTCGTCCGCCCCCTCGCCGGAGAGCACCATCTTCACGCCCATCGACTTGATCACCCGCGCCATCAGGTACATCGGCGTCGAGGCGCGCACCGTGGTGACGTCGTAGGTCTCGAGGTGGAAGATCACGTCGCGGAGGGCGTCGAGGCCCTCCTGGATGGTGAAGTGGATCTCGTGGTGGACCGTCCCGATGTGCTCGGCCACCTGCCGGGCCGCCGCCAGGTCGGGCGAGCCCTCGAGCCCGACGGCGAACGAGTGCAGCTGCGGCCACCACGCCTCCTGCGTGTCGTGCGACTCGACGCGCCGCGAGGCGAAGCGCTTGGCCGTGGCCGAGATGATGGACGAGTCCAGCCCGCCCGACAGCAGCACACCGTAGGGCACGTCGGACATCAGCTGCCGGTGCACCGCCTGCTCCAGCGCGCGCCGCAGCAGGCTCCGGTCGGTCGCGTTGTGCTCCACCGCCGCGTACGCCATCCAGTCGCGCTCGTACCAGCGGTGCAGCTTGCCTTCCTTGCTCCACAGGTAGTGGCCGGGCGGGAACTCCTCGAACTTGCGGCACACCCCTTCCAGCGCCTTCAGCTCCGAGGCCACGTAGAAGTTCCCGTACTGGTCCCAGCCCATGTACAGCGGCACGACGCCCATGTGGTCCCGGGCGATGAGGTACGCGTCCTCGGCCTTGTCGTACAGCGCGAACGCGAAGATGCCGTTCAGGTCCTCGAGGAAGCCGACCCCCTTCTGGCGGTACAGCGCGAGGATCACCTCGCAGTCGGAGTGGGTGAGGAACTCGTACGAGCCGTTGAGCCCGCCCCGGATGTCCTCGTGGTTGTAGATCTCGCCGTTCACCGCGAGGACGAGGTTGCCGTCCTTGCTGTACAGCGGCTGGCGGCCGGACTGCGGATCCACGATGGCGAGGCGCTCGTGGGCGAGGATGGCCTTCTCCGACAGGAACACCCCCGACCAGTCGGGTCCGCGATGGCGGACCTTCTTCGACATCGTGAGGACCTGGGTCCTCAGCGAGTCCGCATCCTTCTTGAGATCGAACACTCCGACGAATCCGCACATTGCCCTGCCGCGGCCTTTCTCGTGACGGGTGAGCCGAGCGATCTGGATCGGGGGAAACCGACGGTCTATCGGAACATACCGTTGGGCGGTCCCGTATTCACCTCCGCGCCCGGGTCGGGCACCGGGCTCCGCCCGCTCCCCGGCGAGCCCCGCGCGGCGTGCGGCCGGGGCTCCGACCCTGTTTCGCGCTCGCCCTAACGCTCCGCTGACGCACGACCCGTAGTCTGGTCCCACGAGCCGGCCACCCACCCGCGGAGGGAACCGATGACTGCCACCATGAACGCGCCGGGCGCCGCGGTCGAGCGCTGGCCGACCGAGCTGCCGCTCCAGGCCCTGTGCATCCTCGTGTCGCTGGGGATCTACCTGCTGCTGGTCGTCACGGTGGTGGGCGCGGTCTACGCCCTGGCGTTCGGGCTGTTCTTCTTCGTCGCGCACGCGATCCTGGTCGCCCAGGTGCGCGGCAGCGCGGTGCGCCTGGGGCCCGACCAGTTCCCCGAGCTCTATCGCCGCGTGCTGGACATCGCGACCCGCATCGGCCTCGACGACCTCCCCGACGCGTACCTGATGCAGGCGGGCGGCGCGCTCAACGCGTTCGCCACCCGGTTCCTCGGCCTCAACCTGATCGTGCTGTATTCGGACCTGCTCGAGGCGTGCGGCGACGACGAGGCGGCGCGGGACATGATCATCGCCCACGAGCTGGGCCACCTCAAAGCCGGCCACGTGAAGGTGCGCTGGCTCATGGCCCCGGCGATGTTCGTCCCCTTCCTCGGCACCGCCCTGTCGCGGGCGCGCGAATACACCTGCGACCGCTACGGCCTGGCCGGCGCCGGCGATCGGAGCGGCGCCCTCCTCGGGCTCACGATCCTGGCGGCGGGCGGGAAGCACGCCCCGGCCGTGAACCGGCGCGCGCTCGCCCGGCAGCGCGAGGACCTCGCCACCGGCTGGCTCACCATCGGCGAGTGGTTCGGGACCCATCCCCCGCTCTCCAAGCGCATCGCCGCGCTCGACCCCGCCCTGGTGGAAGGCTCGACCGTGCCGGTGAGCGGCCGGGTGCGCGCGCTCGCCATCATCGCGGCTTTCGTGGCCGTCGTCGTGGTCGGGAGCGCGCTGCTGGTGGGGGTGTGGTCGCGCGCGCTGCGCGAGGCCCGGCGCCCGGCCGTCCTCCAGGAGCAGGAGAGCGCGCCGCCGCTCGGCACGAGCGAGGGGCGCTAGCGAGCCGACCGCGCCGGCGGTCGCCCGCCGCTACGCGACCTCGGCGCCCTGCTCCTCGAGCAGCCGGCGCAGCACCGAGCGGTGGCAGCGAGCCTCGTCCGCGCAGTAGCAGCCCACCGAGAAGTTGGACTCGCGCGACAGCGCGGCCAGGAGCCGCAGCAGCCGGGCCTTCTCCGGCGCCGCCATCTCGGAGCGGTAGCGCTTGACGAACCGGACCCACGCGCCCGGCGTGTCCGCGGCCTGCGCGAGCTTCACCAGCTGGGCGCTCGGCGCCAGCTCCGGGAGCCACACGTCGTACCAGTTCTGCGCCGCGTGCTGAGCCTTCGGCACGCCCCGCGGCGGATGCCGCACGGTGCCGATCCGGAGGCCCTCGCCGCGGCCCCGCGCGCTTCCGAGTCGAACGATCCGTACGGCCATCGCTCCGTCCCTCCCCGTCCGTGATCGAGCAATAACCTAGCACACGCGCCGCCGCCGCCGGCCGCCCCGGCCGCGGACGGCGAGATCGCGCCCGCCGCGCCGTGCCGCGGCACGGCCGCGCCGGGTGCCCCGGCGACGGGCACCCGGCCCTGCCGCTTCCATTGAGGACACGTTAGGATATCTAGAGACATCTATGAACACATTGAACGCCGAGGAAGCGGCGGCCGTCCTGCACCTCAGCGTCAAGCGCGTGCAGCGCCTGTCGCGGGCGGGCAAGCTCCCCGCCGTCCGGGTCGGCCGAAAGTGGCTGTTCCGGCGGGAGGAGCTGGACCGACTGCTGGGCGCGCCCGGTCCGATGGCGAGCGCGCCGGTCGAGCTGAGCGCCCGCAACCAGCTCCGCGGCACGATCCGGTCGGTGAAGCTGGACGGCGTCATGGCCGAGGTGCGGGTGCGGATCGGCGACCAGGAGCTGGTGTCCGTCATCACGAGCGGCTCGGCGAGGCGGCTGCGGCTCAGGGCCGGCGACGACGTGTTCGCCGTGATCAAGTCCACCGAAGTGATGATAGGCAAGGGCTGACGCCGTGCGCGTCCTGAAGCGGGGTTCGTGGCTCGGGGCGCCGGCCTGCCTGGCGCTGGCCGTTGCCGTCCATCCCGGGGGACGGCCTCGCCCCCTGGTCCGGCTTCCGGCGGCACCGAGCCGCACGCTGACGGTCTTCGCGGCGGCATCGCTCACCCGGGCGTTCTCCGACCTCGGCGACTCGCTCGAGCGGCGGACTCCGGGTCTCGAGGTCAGGTTCAACTTCGCAGGCTCCCAGCAGCTGGCGCTCCAGATCGAGCAGGGCGCGGCCGCGGACGTGTTCGCGTCCGCGGACCAGCGCTGGATGGCCGACGTGCGCGACAGCGGCCTGGTGGAGGGCACGCCGCGGGTCTTCGCCCACAACCGCCTGGTGGTGATCACGCCGGCGGCGGCGCCGATCGCGGGCCTGCGGGACCTGGCGCGGCCCGGCCTCAAGCTGGTGCTCGCGGCCGACGCGGTCCCGGCCGGGCGGTACGCCCGGGCAGCGCTGCTCAACCTCTCGAGGCTGCCCGGGTTCACGGCGGAGTTCGGCCGGCGCGCGCTGGCCAACGTGGTCTCGAACGAGGAGAACGTGAAGGCGGTGGTCGCCAAGGTGCAGCTCGGCGAGGCCGACGCCGGCATCGTGTACGTCTCCGACGTCACCGCGGAGGTCGCGCCTCGCGTGAGGCGGATCGAGGTGCCCGATGCGGCGAACGTCGTCGCCGACTACCCGGTCGCGGTGCTACGCCACGCGCCCGACCCGGAGGACGCGCGCGCATTCGTCGCGCTGCTGCTCTCGCCCCCCGGGCAGGCCGTGCTGCGGGCGAACGGGCTCCTCGCCGCCGTGGGCGACTGACCACGGACCCCGCGGCGCGGGTGACGGCCGGGCGCCGCGTGGGTCCGGTGCTGTGGGAGGTCGGCGTGCTGGCGGCCGTCGGCGTGCTGCTCGCCTTTCTCGGCCTGCCGCTCGTGAGCCTGCTGGTGCGCGTGCCTCCCGCCGAGCTGTGGGCTCGCCTCGCCACGCGGGCCTCGTTGACGGCGCTGCGCCTCAGCCTGGAAACCAGCGTGTGCGCCACGCTCGCAGTGGCGGGCCTCGGTCTTCCCGCCGCCTACGTCCTCGCCACCAAGCGGTTCCGCGGCAAGCGCGTGCTCGAAGTGCTGGTCGAGCTGCCGATGGTGCTGCCACCCACGGTGGCGGGCGTCGGCCTGCTGCTGGCCTTCGGCCGGGCGGGGCTCGCGGGCCGCGCGCTCGGCGCCGTCGGTCTCTCCATCCCCTTCACCACCCTCGCCGTCGTGCTGGCGCAGGTGTTCGTCGCCTGTCCCTTCTTCATCTCGGCGGCCACCGCCGGCCTCCGGGAGGTCGAATCGCGCTACGCCGACGCCGCGGCGACGCTCCGCGCGACTCCGGGGTACGCGTTCCGGCGGGTGCTGATGCCGCTGGCGCTGCCGTCGCTCGTCGCCGGCGGCGCGATGAGCTGGGCGCGCGCGCTCGGCGAGTTCGGCGCGACGATCATGTTCGCCGGCAACCTCCCCGGCAGGACGCAGACGCTGCCGCTGGCGGTGTACATCGGGCTGCAGACCGACCTCCAGAGCGCGGTCGCGCTGTCGGTGATCCTGCTCGTCCTGTCGTTCACCGTGCTGCTCGGGCTCCGGCTGGCTCGCCGGCCGCCCCGGGTGCCCTGGGTGGGTCGTGCTCCGGGCGACGCTCGCTAAGCGGCGCGGCGGCTTCGCGCTCGACGTCGCCGTCGAGACGCCGGAAGGCGCCACGCTCGTCGTGGTGGGCGAGAGCGGCGCCGGCAAGACGACGCTGCTCCGCCTGCTCGCGGGCCTGGACCGGCCCGACGCCGGCCGCATCGCGGTGGGCGACCGCGTGTACTTCGACGCGGAGGCCGGAGTCGAGCTGCCGGCCTGGGAGCGCGAGGTGGGCTACGTCGCCCAGGACTACGCGCTGTTCCCGCACCTCACGGTCCACGAGAACGTGGCGTTCGGCCTGCGGGCCCGGGGCCTCCCGCGCGGCGCCGCGCGCGAGCGCGTGGACGCGGCGCTGGACCGGCTGGGCATCACGGCCCTGGCGCGCCGCCGTCCGGCGGAGCTGTCGGGCGGGCAGCAGCAGCGCGTCGCGCTCGCGCGGGCGACGGTCACCGAGCCACGGCTGCTGCTGCTGGACGAGCCGCTCTCGGCGCTGGACCTCGGCACCCGCCAAGCCGTGCGCGGCGAGCTGTGCTCGCTGCTGGCGGAGCTGTCCGGGGCCACCGTCTTCGTCACCCACAGCCCGCTGGACGCCACGGTGTTCGGCGACACCATCGCCGTGATCGAGGACGGGAGCCTCACGCAGGTGGGCGGCCGCGACGAGCTGCTGCGGCACCCGCGCTCCGCCTACGTCGCGACCCTGCTCGGGGTGAACCTGCTGCGGGGTTCGGTGGTGAGCCGCGATGCCGGCGGCGTGGCCCACGTCCGCACGGCCGACGGGATGCTGGCGGTGGCCGATCCCGGCGTGGACGGCGACGTGTTCCTGACGGTCAATCCGCAGGAGATCACGCTCTACCCGGAGCCGCCCGCCGGCAGCGCGCAGAACGTGTTCCGCGGCCCCGTCGTGGAGATCGTGCCCGAGCCCCCGGCCGGCGACCGGGTCCGCGTCGCGCTGGGCACCAGTCCTCCGCTCGTGGCCGAGGTCACCCGCCAGGCGGTCGCCGGCCTCGGCCTGCGCGCAGGCCTGCCGGTGTACGCCGGCTTCAAGGCCACGGGCGTGAAGGCCTACCGCTAGCGCCCGGTCAGTCGGTTGGAGTCGTGCCCCGGAGCTGGTCCGCGCTCCCCGCCGGGGCGCCGTCTTCGAGGTGGCCGTCGGTCAGGACGCTCATCGTGCTCGCCAGCGCGAGCGCCTCGTCGCGTTGATGCGTGACCACGATCGTGGTGCTGGCGTACTCCGAAAGGAGCGCGGGCAGCTCGGCCAGCAGGCGCGCGCGGCCCGCCGCGTCCACTCCACTGAGCGGCTCGTCCAGCAGCGTGACGGGCGCCCGCAGCACCAGGGCCCGGGCGAGACCGGTGCGCTGCGCTTCGCCGCCCGACAGCCTGCCCGCCGGCCGGTCCAGCAGCCGCTCGAGGCCGCAGCGCGCGGCCACGTCGCCGATCCTGGTCCGCCGCTCGGCGGCCGGGACGCCCCGCAGTCGCAGCGCGAGATCGAGGTTGTCCCGGACGGTGCCGCGCACGAACGTCGGCCTCTGGAAGGAGAGGGCTGTCGGCGTGCGCGACCCGCTCGGCCGCGACAGCGGCCGGCCGCCGATGCGGATGACTCCCGCCGTCGGCTGCTCCACGCCCGCGATCAGCCGGAGCAGCGTGGTCTTCCCGGCGCCGTTCGGCCCCAGCACGGCACTCGTCCTTCCCGATGCGAACCTGGCGAAGGGAATGTCGAGCACCAGCCGGTGATCCCGCTCGAAGCGCAGGCCCTGAAGCTCCACGTCCACGCTACCGGTCCGAGCGCTGCTGAACGACGGTGAGCACCAGGTTCGTGGCGAACGCGATCAGCAGCAGCAGTCCGCCGAGAATCAGCGCCGCGGCGATCTCGCCGCGGCCGGTGAGCGTGACGATCGCGGTGGCCAGCACCCGGGTGCTCCCCTGGAGGTTGCCGCCCACGGTCATGGCGGCGCCCACCTCGGAGATGACCGCACCGAATCCCGCCATCAGCGCCGCCAGGAGACCCAGCCGCGCCTCCCGGGCGATGAGCAGCATCGTCCGCCACGGTCCGGCGCCCAGCGACAGCAGCAGGTCGGGCAGCTCGCGCGGCAGGGCCTGCACGGCCGCGGCCGTGACGCCCACCACCAGCGGCAGGCCGATGACGAACTGCGCCGCGATCATGGCCTGCTTGGTGTAGATCAGGTCGAGCGCGCCCAGGGGACCGGACCGGGCGAGCAGCAGCCAGACCACGAGCCCCACGACCACCGGCGGCAGGCCCATGCCGGTGTTGACCAGCGCCAGGAGCAGCGTGCGTCCGCGGAATCGGCTGCGCGCCATCAGGTAGCCCAGCGGCGCTCCGGCGAGCACGGCCAGGACGGTGGCGACACCCGATATCAGGATCGTCCGGCCGATGATCGGCCACAGCTGAGCGTCCATAGCCGTCGCTGCCCTCGAGGTTGCCGGTCAGTTCCCGGTCGGGTCCGCTTTCCCGGCATCCGCCACGAACAGGGGCTCGCCGTAGCGGGCGCGCCCGAACGCGCCGATCAGCTCCTGCGCGCCGGCGCCCACCAGGAAATCCACGAACGCCCGCGCCTCGGCCAGGTGCACCCGGGAATGGCGGGCGGGGTTCACGACGTAGACGTGGTACACGTTCATGAGCCCGGGATCGCCGCTGAGGACGGGGACCAGCGTCAGCCGCGGCCGCAGCGCCAGATACGTGGCCCGGTCCGTGAGCGCGTAGCCCTGGCGCTGCTCGGCGACCTGCAGGGTCGCGCCCATGCCCTGACCGGTCATCTCGCGTCCGGCCACGCGAGCGGGATCGATGCCCCCCTGGTGCCAGAGGGCGAGCTCCTTCTTGTCGGTGCCGGAGCCGTCGGCCCGGGAAATGACCGGACCGGTGCGCGCGATCAGCGCCAGGCCCTCGCGCAACGGGTGGCCCTCCGCGCGTGCGGGATCCGCCGCCGGTCCCACCACGAGAAAGTCGTTGTGCATGACCAGCCGGCGCTCGATCAGGTCGCCGCTGGCGACGTACCCGCGCTCGGCGTCCGGCGCGTGGCTGAGGACCACGTCCGCGTCGCCCCGGCGACCCAGCTCGAGCGCGGCACCGGAGCCCACCGCGATCACCTTGACGTCGATCCCGGTCGCGGCGGTGAACAACGGGACGAGCGAGTCCAGCAGTCCGCTGTCCTGCGTGCTCGTGGTCGTGGCCAGAATGATCGAGCCACCCGTGGCCGGGGACCCGGGCTTGCCCTGGCCGGCCCTCGTCGAGCGGCCGTCGGCCCTGCAGGCACCGATGGCGGTGAGCAGCGCCAGTGCGACGCGGCGAAGACTCATGGGTTCCTATAATACAGTCGGGATTCGCAGCATGCCGAGACTCGCCCCGCTCCGCGCGCGTCGCCACGTTGGCCCGCGCCGCCGCGCGCGCTAGACTAGGGCGTGCCCATCCGCAACCGCGCCGCGCTCGCCGTCACACCCGCCCGTCGTGCGGCGCTCGCCATCGCCGAGGCCGCGCTCGCGGCGATCGACACCGCCCCCGTCATCCGGCGTGAAGTGACTCTCGAAGGCGATCTGCTCCGCGTCGCGGGCGAGGCCCTGCGGCTCGGGCCGGCCGGCCGGCTGCGGCTGGTCGCCGTCGGCAAGTGCGCGACCGCGGCCGCCGGCGCCCTGGTCGCGACGCTCGGCCGGCGGCTCACCGACGGCATCGTGCTCGACGTCGCGGAGGCGGGCCCGCACCGGCTGCCCGGCCTCCGCGTCCTCAGCGGGACGCACCCGCTGCCGTCCGCCGCGAACGTCGCGGCCACGCGGGAGATCCTGCGCTTCCTCGCGGGCGGCCGCCCCGACGACGTCGTCCTGTGCGTGGTGTCCGGCGGCGGATCCACCCTCCTGTGCCTCCCGCCCGAGGGAGGATCCGTCGAGGACGAGCGCGCCGTGCTCGACGCGCTGGTCCGCTCGGGGGCGACCATCCGGGAGGTCAACACGGTCCGCAAGCACGCGTCCCTGGCGCGGGGCGGACAGCTGGCGACGTCGGCGCGGCCCGCGCGCGTGCTGGGCCTCGTCTTCTCCGACGTCCCGGGCGGCACGCCCGACCTCGTGGCGTCGGGGCCGACGGTGCGCGACCCGAGCACCGTGGGGGACGCGGAGCGGGTGCTGGCGCGCTACGGCCTGCCGGCGTCGGCCGGGCTCGAGCGCTTCCGGCTGGTCGAGACGCCGAAGGACGCTGCGAGCTTCGACGGCGTGAAGAACGTGGAGCTGGTGTCGAACCGGCTGGCCTTGAACGCGATGGCGGCGGCCGCCGGGCGAGAGGGCCTGGTGGCGGAGGTGCGGACCGCGACGCTGGCGGGCGAGGCGCGCGAGGCCGCCGCGCGGGTGGTGCGAGAGCTGCGTGCGGCGCCACCCGGCACGGCGCACCTCTACGGCGGCGAGACCACGGTCACGGTTCGCGGCCGGGGCCGCGGCGGCCGGAACCTCGAGCTGGCGCTGGCCGCGCTGCCCGAGGTGCACGACGACGAGCTGGTGCTCACCCTGGCGAGCGACGGCCGCGACAACGGCGAGCTGGCCGGGGCGATCGCCGACGCGGTCACGCGGCGCGATGCGCGGCGGGCCGGCGCCGACCCCGCCGCGCATCTCGTGGCCAACGACTCCTACGGCTTCTTCGCGCGCGTGCCCCACGCTCTCGAGACGGGAAGCACGGGCGCCAACGTCGCCGACCTCGTCGTCGCCGTGCGGAGCGCCGCCCGGTAGCCGCTTCCGAGCCGGGAGCGCTGCCCTGGACCCGGTCCCGGGCCGGCCGGCGGCCGGCCGGGGCGCTCGGCGCTAGGGATCGCCGGCGAAGAGATTCAGCTGGTTGCGCTTGAGATAATCCAGCTTGGCCTGCAGCGCCGTCGCCTCCGGATGCGGGTAGATCGCGAACGCCGCGGCCCGGTCGCAGCCGGCGATGTCCGCGGTCGCGAGGTAGCAGGCTTTCCACTCCCGCTTCCCGTTGGCCTCGCGGTTGACCGTGTCCCGGTCCAGGCGCGTCAGGTGGAGTCCGGCGACGAGCGAGCCGGCCACCAGCAGCCCCAGGCCGGCGCGCCGCACTGCCGTTCTCCTCACGGTGAGGAGATGGAAGTACAGCCCGAGGACGCCGGCCACGGCATAGAGGTAGTAACGGGAGCTGTCGGCGCTGTCCGCACCGAGATGCACGCGGCCGACGGCCGCGCCGAGGCCGAACAGCAGACTGAATCCGAGCAGGATCACGGCGACCCGGCTCGCCCGCTCCCCGTTCCCGTCCCCCCCGGCCGGGACGCGGAGCTGGCCGACCAGTGCGCCCGCCACGCAGGCCAGGAGCGCCAGCCCGGCGACGGAGGCCAGCGCGCCGTCGTGCGCCTTGAGCCCGACGACGTTGGCGAACACCAGTCCGGCGTACCACGGATAGGCCAGCACGTTGCGATACGGGAAGTGGAACGCCTCGACCCCGGGCACGAAGGTGTAGCCGACGAAGAAGGAGGCGAGCGAGAGCAGCGCCGCGGCCAGCGCCGTGATGCCGCCGGCGAGGGCGCCCCTCCGTCCCGCGCGGGCGGCGTGGACGCAGTCGAGCGCCAGCAGCGCCGGCGTGACGAGCCCCATGAACCATCCGAAGGCGGTGTAGATCATCAGGAAGTTGACGGCCAGGACCAGCGCGTAGCGCACCCGCCGGTCGTGCTGCAGCCAGGCGAGGCAGACGAGCACGGCCAGCAGCAGCGGGAAGGGTCCGTGCGAGGGATCGGTGACGCCGACGAGCACCTCGTGCTGCGCGCAGCTGAGCAGCAGCAGCGGGATGACCACGTCGCTGAGGGCCAGCGGGCCGAAGAGCGCACGCTTGAGGACGAGCGCCGCCACGGCGGCGACGGCGACGATGGCGACGATCGCCACCGCCTCCGCCCTGACGTTCCAGCGCGTGAGGTCGGCGACCAGCCAGGCAAGCAGGGAGCCGAGGCCGAGCCGCGGCGGACCGTGCTGCCAGGCGAAGATGCGCCACGCGGAGGCGTGCTCGAAGAACGGCGTGTAGAAATCCCACTGGTCCCAGTACAGGACGTTCACCGCGTTCCTGAGGGTGAAGGACAGGAGCCGGTCGAGCTGGAACAGGAACACGGCGACTACGAGGAGGAGCGGCAGATGGCGCTGCGCGAGGCGAAGGCTCGTCGCGGTACCGGCGCGTCCGGAGGCGGCGGTCACGGCCGGCGCGGTGTCATGGCGGAACAGTACCGGCGCGGGGGACGGGACGCATCCCCCGCCGGGCCGCGCCGGTTCCGTGGTACGCGCCGCAGGGGGTGTTCCCAGGACGCCCCGCCTAGCCGTCGCGCCCCCGGCGCTGCAGTTTGCTTAGGCGGCCGCCGCCGGCCGCCTCGCCGATCGAACGGGGATACCGCATGCGTTTCACGCTCGTCCTGCTCGCGGTCGCACTGACCGCCTGTGGCGCCAGGCAGCCGCCGCCGGCCGATCCGGCGCCGGTCTCCGCCCCGCCGCCGCCGGCGATCGTGCGGGTCGTGACCGAGACCGTGACCGTGCGCGATCCGGATCTCGAGCGCGAGGCAGCCCGGCTCAAGATGAGCCTGCTCGAGCGCTCCGCCCAGCTGGCGGACGCGACGCGGCAGCTCGACCAGGCGACCACGGACGTGGTGCGGGCGATGGCGCGGCTCAGGAGCGTCGCGACCCGGGCGGAGGCGGCCTCCGCGATCGCCGAAGCCGAGGTCACGATCCAGCAGCTCCGGGGCGGCGCCGGCGGGCAGGCGCCGCCGGAAGCGCGGCAGGCCGAGGCGGCCCTGCGCGCCGCGAGCGGGGCGTTCGACGCCGCGAACTACGGCGGCGCCGTCTACCTGGCGACGCAGGCCAAGCGCGTGGCGACCGCCGGCCGCGGGCGGCTGGCCCAGGGCGGGTCGGTGTCGCGCGCCGGCGAGCGGACCTTCGTGGTGCCGGTGCAGATCACGACCACCGCGCGCGCCAATCTCCGCTCGGCGCCCCGCGCCAACGCCGACCTGGTCACCACGGTGGCGGCCGGCACGACGCTCACGGCGTACGCCTGGGCGCAGGACTGGATGCGGGTGACCTTGCCCGACGGGCGCGTCGCGTGGGTGCACCAGGCACTGGTGCGGGGCGTGGCGCCCGGGGGACCCTAGCCGCCGGCCTTGGTGTTGGCCCGCGAGCGCTCGGCGGCGCTCACGCGGTTGCGGCCCGACTGCTTGGAGCGGTACAGGGCCCGGTCCGCGGCCTCGATGAGGGCGTCCGGGCTCCCGGCGTGCTCGGGGAACTCCGCATAGCCGACGGACACCGTGATGGTGAGCTCGGTCCCGCCGCCCTCGGGCGTGAAGCGGTCCTTCTCGGTGGCGGCGCGGATCCGCTCCGCGACTCGCGCCGCTTCCGCGGCCGGCGTTTCCGGCAGGATCACCGTGAACTCCTCGCCGCCGTAGCGCGCCACCGTATCCACGTCGCGCACCTGCTCGCGCAGCGTGTCGGCGACGCGCTTCAGGGCGGCGTCGCCCGCCGGATGGCCCCAGGTGTCGTTGAACTTCTTGAAGCGGTCCACGTCCAGCATCAGGATCCCGAAGGGGTGCCCGTGCCGGTCGCTGCGCCGCACCTCGCGCTCCAGCTCCGCCATCAGCCGCCGCCGGTTGGCCAGGCCGGTCAGCTCGTCGGTGTCGGACAGCCGCTCCAGCTCCACGCGACCCTCGCGCAGCCGGCGCACCATATCGTTGAACACGCCGGTGAGGTGGGACAGCTCGCCGCCGCCGGACGCCGGGACGGCCACGTTCAGGTCGCCGCCGGCGACGCGGTTGGCCGCGAGGCTGAGCCGGTCGAGCGGGTGGACGATGAGCAGGCCCAGGGCGTAGGCCAGCGAGCCGACCACCGCCAGCAGCACCAGCACGAGCAGGATGGTCGCGTCGCGCATCCGCCGGATGTCCTTGAAGGCCGACGACGCGGGGATCTCGACGACGGCGCTCCACTCCGAGCTCGGGACGGGCGCCGAGACGCCGAGGACGGAGACCCCGTCCGGGGACCGGTACGAGGCCGCAGTGCTGTCGGCGTGCTGGAGCTGCCGCAGGGTCTCCTCGGGGAGCGTCGTGAAGCTGCCGCCGGCCGCCGCGATCACCCGGCCCCCGGCCTGCACGACGGCGGCGCGCGATTCGCTGCCGTCCACTTCCTCCTGCAGCAGCCGCTCGGCGCCCTGGAAGTTGAGCCGGCCGGCGAGCACGCCGAGGAACTGGCCGCCGGGGCTCTGGATGGGCACGGCGATCTCGATGGTCGTCGGCGCGGACGCGTCGCCGAACACCGGGTCGCCGAGCACGGCGTCGCCGAGACTCGCCTGGCGGAGCCAGCTGCCGGTGAAATGCAGCCGGCCGGGCACCCGCTGGCTGCTGGCCACGATCTTGAGGTCGGACCCCACCACCATCAGCTCGACGTAGTCCGCGACCCGTTCCTTGACCGAGGCGAGGTAGTCCACGAGCCGCCGGCGGGTCTGCGGCGTCGAGCCCTCGATGTTCTCGGTGACCTCGTACGACGAGGCGAACACGCGCAGGTCGTAGACGCGTTCCTTGAGCCACAGGCCCATCTCCCGGGCGGCCCGGCTGCTCGCGTGGGACAGCTGCTCGTCCAGCTTCGCCCGGATGGCCCTGCGGTTCTGCCGGTAGGAGATGGCGCTGGTGGCGAGCGCCGGGATCAGCGTCGCCAGGACGGCCAGGGTGAGAATGGTGACGCGGACGCTGCCGAGGCCCAGGGAGGCGAGGACCCGGCCCACGCGGGTTTCCCAGATGTCCTGCAGGATCGCAGGGGCCGAGAGCACGGAGGAGCGGCGCACGCCAGTAAGATGCGCGGCCGGGTGCGCCAGCACCAATGGGCGGGGTCGGCGGCCCGGGCCGGACCGCAACCGGCTGACGGGAGCGGTGCTCCACCTGAAACCTCCACGTGCTTCGTCCGTCCTTACGCCTATCCTCCTCGAGGTCCGGCCATGGTCCGCCTTGCCGCGCGTCTGCCTCTCCTGCTCCTCGCCGTGTGCGCCTGCTCGGCCCCCTCCGGTGGCGTGACCGGGACGTGGTCGGGGCACGCGACGGATCCGCATGGCGGTTCCTCCGTCCTCACGCTCAGCCTGCGAGCGCGAGGCGACACGCTGACGGGCACGGTCGCCGGCCCGGGGGGGCTGGAAGCGGCGCCGGCCATCGAGAGGGGCAGGATCGCGGGCGACCGGGTGACCTTCGAGATCGGCCTGAAGCGTCCCGACGGCAGCACCTCGACGTTCGCCTTCGCCGTCACGGTCGCCGGCGACCGGATGCAGGGTACCGTGTCCAAGGTCGCGGAAGGGATGAGCGTCCCGTTCACGGCGACCAGGACCAGCTCGTCGGTCCAGGCAGCGCGGGCCGCCCCGGCCGACGACACCCAGCCACCGGACCTTCATGGCAGCAACCCGACGCCGCAGGATGCCCAGGCGGCCACGCTGGCCGCGTTCACCAGGTACGAGGTCGTGGGGCTGGGGATCCTGTCCTACGCCAACCGCGATTTCGACGACTTCATCCTCGCGCTGATCCGCAATCCCGCCTTCCCGGACAAAGTGAACGACATCGTCGTCGAGTGCGGCAACTCGCTCTACCAGCCGGTCCTGGACCGCTACATCGCGGGCGAGGACGTGCCGCTCTCCGAGGTGCGGCGGGCCTGGCGCAACACCACGCAGCCGTTCTGCGGCGTGACGACTTTCTACGAAGAGCTGTTTCCGCTGGTGCGCCGGATCAACCGCGGACTCGCGCCGGGGAAGCAGCTGCGCGTGCTGGCGGGCGATCCGCCGGTGGACTGGAGCAGGGTGAAGACGCTCGAGGACGGGCGAGCGTTCGAGGACCGGGATGCCAACATCGCCTCGGTGATGGAGAAGGAGGTCCTGGCGAAGCACCGCAAGGCCCTGATGATCTTCGGGGCGCGCCACCTGATGCACGGCGGCGGTGGCGCGGTCGGCAGGTACGAGGCCGGTGGGTATCCGAACGTCACGTTCGTCGTCATTGCTCACAACGGCTTCGGCAACGGCACACCGCTCGCCCGGTACAACGGCGAGCTGGAGCGGCGGATGGCGGCGTGGCCGGTTCCGTCGCTGGTGCCCTTCAGGGGCGCGTGGCTGGACGATCTGGCGTACCGGTACTTCTTCCCGGACGAGCGCGGGGGCCGGATCTCGGCGCGGGTGGACGGCTATCTCTACCTCGGCCCCGGCGATCAGCTGCTGAACGATCCCATTCCGGCTCGAGCCGTGCTGGACACGGCGTACATGGCGGAGCTGCAGCGCCGCGCGGACATCCGGGGCGGGGCGTTGGGGGCCGCGGCGATCCTCCGGGAGGCGGCCGATTCGAGCGTGTTCTTCAACGGGCCGCCGGAGCCGCCGGCCGCCGGGGAGCGGCGCGGGAGAGTCACCCGCCACGAGTGAGAAGGGGCGCGCGTCGCTAGGGGGGCCGCTCGTGCAAGGAGAGAGCGGCCCCGCTCGTCGCGAGGCCGCTCAGGCACTTCCTGCAGTGCTCCGTCGTGCACCGAATACGGACTTGCTGGTCAGCAGTCAGCGCTTGCCCCCCGACACCGGCGGACTCCAGACGGGCACGAGACCGTCACCCCGGGCCGGCTGGGCGCTGCGGCGGCCCTCTCAGGCCAAATCCCTCCGAGTGACGCCCCCCTAACGCTGTCGCGCTACGCTACACCTCGACAGCGTGGTCCTTGGGCGGGGCGCGTCGGAACGTCGCCGTCGCTGCTCGTACCGATCTGAACCCGGATCCGGAGCGGCAGGGCATGGACGGGGCACCAGTGGGTCACCGGTTCGCCACGCGGCCGGCCTTCGGGCGGCGGGCCGCCATCGCGGCTGCCGCCGTGATCGCAAGCGTGACGACCACCTGCCGCGAGGCGACGGGTCCGCGTTTCACGCTCGACGTCGAAATCACCGACATCCTGGGGCCGCAGCTCGCGACCGGCCCCTCCGGGCAGCGGCTGGTGACCTGCAGCGTCGCGCTCGTGGCCCACGGCGTCGGGAAGGGCATCGCGGCGTGGCGGAGCGCGGAGTTCTTCTTCTACGTGCCGAGCCGGACGACGGCGATGGACAGCGCCGAGGTTCCGGATACGACGATTGGCGATTCCTGGGGCAACTCCGCCATCTCGGCAGACTCGGTGGAGCGATCCCGATGGCAGTTGTCCGCCGAGGTCCCCTTCAGCGTCGCGATTCGATACCGCTGGGAGGTGTTCGACGGGCCGCGCGACTCGACCGAGGTCACCGTCCCGTGCAGGTTCAACGTGCCCGCCGGTGGCGCGCCGACCATCACCAATCTGGCCAGCGATCCCTCCAGCGATCCGGAGCCCGGCAAGGCCGTCGCCCTCGACTTTGGGATCAGCAGTGCGGTGGGGCTGTGGCAGACCGCGATTCAGCTGGCGGGCCCCTGCGACACGGCAATGGTGGTCCTCGACGATTCGCTCGAGCACAGCCTCGCCCGCGTCGTGCGCATGCCCGTCCCGTCGAGCTGCGACCCTGGAGTCTCGCTGGTCGCGAGTGTCGCCGCGCTCGACGCCAACTACCAGTCGAGCGCGCGTTCCATCACGCTCCCTCCGCTGGTGGATACGACGCCTCCGGCGGTGAGCGAGGTGGAGGGGCCCTACTGTCCCACCACCCCGTACACCACCGGGATGCCACCGACGTGCTTCACGGGTGACACCCTCCTGCTCGTGCTCGCCGCCACGGACAATCGCTCCCTCGCCTATCTGGTCTGGGACCTGGAGCCCGTCGGCTACCGGGACTCGGTCGCCGTCCAAGGTCCCGTTACGGGCGCGACGGTGCAGATTCCCGTTGCGGCCAGCTGGGTGGGCGCGAACCGTATCACGGTGTACGCACGCGACGCGTCGGGGAACGTCAGCGTGCCGATCCGCAATTCCATGCAGATCCTACCGACCTTGACGGCACCGGCGACCGTCGCGGCCATCCCCGCGACCATCTACGACGTGGCGATCGACACGCTGCGCAACTCGGTCTACCTGCTCGAGTCGGAGATCGGCCAGATCGCGGTGTTCTCGCCGGCTGCCGGGGCCGACATCGACAGCATCGCCCTGGGCGAAACCGCCCGCTACTTCGATCTGACCCCCAGCGGAGATTCGATCATCACCTCCCTGGTATCCTCCCGATCGCTCGGCGTGGTGGACCTGCGGCAGACGCCGCTGGTTCTGACGAAGGCCCCCCTCGCCCTGGACTCGGCAACGGAACCGTGGTACCTGCGCGTGACGAGTACCGGCGCCGCGTTCCTGCTCGAGATAGGAGCCGGCGGACACGCCTACACGTACAACCTCCGGACCGGGGTCCTGCAACGGCGTCTCGACGCCGGCAACGCGGGCGAGACCGGCGGAGGTCCGATGGGACGGTCCTACGACAGGTCGGTCGTGGTGATCAACTCCACGCTCACGCAGGTGTACGATGCGGCAACCGACGCGTTCGGACCGCTGCAGGCGAGCAGCCTGCCGGGGGCCTTCCCTGCGATCGATGGCAACGGGAGTCACATTGCGATCGGCACCGGCGTCTACGACGGCTCCCTGCGAGGGTTCTCCTCCACCTGGGAGACGCTGTCCGCCCTCTCGCCCGACGGTCAGACCGGCTATTCGGTCGAATACGGAAGATTAGGCATCATTCGGACCCGCTTGAGCGATGGCGCCCTTCTGGACCGGGTGATGGTGAAGCCCCCGATCCTGCCAAGCTCCAACTGGCCGGTCCTCAGCTGGCTGTCCCCGAACGGCAAGGCAATGGTGATCGCCGGCTACGTGCCTTCCCTGGGCACGTCCGGCATCGCGATCGTGGACCTCACCCGGATCGCGCCCGCGACCGTGTCGCAGCGGCTCGTCCCCCTGGCCCGCGTCACACCACAGAACAACCCAGCGACGGCGCGACCGGCTGCGGGGAATCAGCCGCGCGTTCACACGCCATGGTCGTTCCGACCGATGAGTCGCCCAGCCCCTGATGCGACCGAGATGAAGTCAGAAGGGGCGTCCAGCCATCGCTGAACGCCCCCTGGGAGGCGTCGTAGCGCTCTTGCTGGACCTTGACCACACGCTGTGCCGGTGACGCAAGCTGCCCAACCAGCGCCTCCAGCGGCGGGCCCGTGCTCGAATGACGCCTGAGTGACGGTCGGGGTCTAGGTACTACAGGTGTTGTGTGGCTGGCGTGAGGTCGCCCGCCCCTCAGGCGCATGTGCAGTCAGGTGCCCCAAATGGCTGTCGGTTCCGCCATGAGTCCGCCGCAGCTCGGTGCCCGACTGATGTTGCCAAGGCCCTGTCCGGTTCCCGATGCTTGGTTGACCCCGAGCGACGAGTTCGTCAATGCGCACGCTCCTGCTACCGCTCACCGTCGTCATCGCATCCACAGCGGTCGCTCAGGCCCCGGTGATCACGCCCGCGGGCGACCCTTCCGTGCGGAACGACACGATCTACCGGCTCGCCGTCAATCCGGCAGACTACCCCGACGAACCCTACGTCTACCTCCTCGATGACGGCGTGGTGCGCTTCGACGCTGATGGCCGTGGCTCACGAACGTACCGTCAGGTCATCCAGGTCCTGAAGCAGGAAGCAGCCTCGCAGTTCGGGGAGCAGGTCTTCTCGTACTCCCGCTCACGCGAGAAGCTCACCGTCAACTGGGTCCGGGTCGTGCGGCCGGACGGGTCAGTGGTGAGTGATTCCGCGGCCCACGAGCAGGAGAGCGACGCTCCCACGGCCCTGACGGCGCCGGTGTACTCGGATGCGCGTCTACATCGTGTTACGCTCGGTGGAGTGGCGGAAGGTACCGTCGTGGACTGGAGCTACACGGTCGAAACGCTGGACCCAATGATGGCCGGGGATTTCTTCACGAGTTGGCGGACGACTGTTGGCCACCTAACGAGGCGGTCGCGCTTCCTCCTCGATCTTCCGGCGTCACTGTCGCCGCGGATCGTCGAGCACAACATGCGGCACCCCGGAAAGGTCATGGAGGCGGGAGGCCGGCGGGTGTGGGCGTGGGTCGCTCAGGACGTGCCGAAGGCGCCAGAGCCTGAGCCGTTTGGTGTGGACTCGAACGACTTCGGCGCGACGGTGACTGTTACCTCCCCCGAAGCGTGGGCCGATGTGGCGCGCTGGTACTGGAACCTCAGTCGCGACCGCTACACGGTGAACGCCGACCTCGACGCAAGACTGTCAGCGTTGGTCGGTGCGCAGAAAAGTGGGGCCGATACGCTGCGTGCTCTGTACCGCTGGGTTGCGCAGGACTTCCGCTACGTATCCGTCTCACTCGGCTTGGCTGGGTTTCAGCCGCGCGAGCCGGCCGCGACACTCGAGACCCGCTACGGGGACTGCAAGGACAAGGCGACACTGTTCATCGCTCTCGCTCGACGCATGGGCTTTCCCGCCTACCCAGTGCTCCTGGGCGCGGGTGGCGGGTTGGACTCGTCGCTGGTGTCGATCCGCGCGTTCAATCACATGATCGTCGCCGTGAGGGCGCCGGGGCACGAGCCCTATCTCTACCTGGATCCGACGTTGGAGGCGGCGCCCATCGGGGTGCTCCCGTCATCGGAAGCGGGGCAGTTCGCCCTGGTCGTGCACCAGGATGGCAGTGGTGAGCAGGTGAGCCTCCCGCTCGACTCGGTGGAAGCCAATCGCGCGGAGGTCACCCTGACCGGCGAGGTGTCGCCGGACGGCAACATCGCGGGGAGGGTCACCGAGACGTTCCAGGGCCCAGCGCAGCTCCCGATTCGGGCTCTCATGAGCCGCGACTACACCGCCACGCAGCGCGCGGACATGGTTCGATCCATGGCTGGAGGGTTGTTCGAGGGCGCCGTGGGAGACAGCCTGCAACTGTTTGACGGACGCGATCTCGCTGCGGAGGCTCGGATCACCTATGTCATCCGCGGCGGAAAGGCCACAACCAGCGCCGGCACCACGGAGGTTCTCACGCTTCCGGGGCCGGCCAGCATGGTCCCGACGGCGGTGTCAGCGGTCGCCGCTCACGTGCCGCGACGATATCACATCGCCGCCAGCCGGGTACTCGGCGCCGGCGAGCGGGTGGTTGATCTGCATTTCGTGTTGCCGGAGGGTTGGAAGGCGCGGCTACCGTCGAGCGTGAGTGCGTCGAGCGTCTTCGGCACATACTCCGCCACTTTCGCTCAAGAGGGCCGCGACCTGCACATCGTGCGGCGCGCGGTTGGGGCCCGGGGGGTGTACCCGCCGGATCGCCTGAACGACCTGCTCGCCTTCCTTCGAGATGTGGCGCGGGACGACGCCCGTTTCGTAGTGATCGAGCACCCGTAGCCGCGGCACGCGTGCGCGCCTCCGACTCCGGGGCATCCGTCGTTCTTCACTCTTGGCTGGGCGTACTTCCTCCGGGCGAAGCCCGCGACCTGACGAGGTGCCAGCTCCGGCCCACGAGAACGGTCTCACTCCGAGAGCGTCGCGTCCCCGGCGTCCCCGGAGCAGGGTGACCGCCGGCGTTCATCGCTAGCCCCACCGTCTTGCGAAGCGGCCAGGGGTGCATCGGCGGCCTGGCGTGACGGGCTCGATCCTCGCCTTCGCGGAGGCGCAGAAGGTGGACCTCATCGTCATGGGAACGCACGGCGTCAAGGGCGTCGACAGAGAGTCTCCGCGGCGGGCCGCGCGCTCGATGTCGCGGGGGCTACTGCACCAGCAACACCAGCTGGGGCCCCCGTGGCGCCGGCGCGCACACATCGGGGCGAACCTCCACGCTGTCGCCCGGCCCCACCGAGAGCACGCCCAGCGCGTGGGGCCGCGCATCCCGATTGACCACACGCAGCCGGACGCGCTCCGCGTCGGACAGCGTCAGAGTGGCGGGGAGCCGGTGCGCGCCCCGGTCGCCCGTTCGGTACGTGCGGCCGCCGGCCTCGAACGTCACGCCCACGGTGCGGCCGCGGAAGATCAGGGCGCCGAGCGTGAAACCGAAGGCCAGGATCAGGAACGGCGCGGCCGTCGTCGCCAGCTCGCGAGTCCTCACGTGCCCAGCACGTCGGTGATGGCCGCCGTGATGCGCTCCACGTCCGCCTCGGAGTGCGGAATCATGCGCGCCAGGGCGCCGTCCGGGCCGACCACGAAAACAGTGGCAGAATGCGCGACGAGGACGTTGCCCGCCGAATCGTGGCTGACCCACGAAGCCACGTGAAAGGCCTGCTGGACTTTCGCGAGGGCGGCGGAGTCGCCCGACAGCCCGATGAACGACGAGTCAAACTGGCGGGCGTACGCCATGGCCACCGCGGGGCTATCGCGGCCGGGATCCACGGTCACGAACACGAACTTCACGTGATCCGCCTTCGCCCCCAGGCGCCGCCGCGCCCAGGCGAAGTTCGCGAGGGTCAGGGGACACAGATCGGGGCAGTGCGTGTAGCCGAAGAAGACCACCACCACCTTGCCCCGCTGATCGGCGAGGTCGAAGACGCTGCCGTCGCTCCGTGCGAGCCGCAACGGCGGCGCCTGAGCGGTCGGGGCCGAGGCCATGCCCAGGGCCCCCTGCAGGTCGGCGTACCGGACGACGCGCGCCCGCACGCTCAGCCGTCCGGCCCGGCGGAAGACGAGCACGAGCGCGAGCGTGTCACCCGCCACCACGCGCCGGGCGAGGCCCTCCAGCATCACGTGCAGCCCTCCCGGCGCCAGGCGGACCCTCTCGTGCGCGGCCACGGGCACGGCGGCCACCGGCATCATCATCGTCATCCCGCCGCTGGGCATCTCGCCATGGATCTGGGCGCGGGCCGCCAGCGGCGACGCGACGGCCACCAGCGTGTCCGCGGCGTCGCCATCGTTGGCGATGGAGAGGTAGACCGCCACGGCCACGTCCGCGGGCGCTCCGGCCGCGACCGGCTCCGCGGCGACCACGCGGCTCACCACGATGCCGTTCTGCGCAAACCGCTCCGTCGTCCCTGAGCGGCCGCACGCGCCGCCGGTCAGGAGGTATGCCGCCGCCAAGATCCCTACACCACGACCGCTCATCGGTGCTCCCTCCTACAGGCCTTGCAGCACGAGTCTCTCGCTTGGCAGGGAATGACCTCGGCCCGCTGCTGGCGCACCCCAGCGCGGCAGGCCGGCCTAGCGAATCGCTTCCGCGACGACATAGACGTAGCGCAGGGGTGTCGCGCCGGTGTTGGTCACATCGTGCTCGGTATTGGGGGGCGAGTACGCCACACTCCGGCCGTTGAGTGCCAGTTCGGGCCCCCCGCGTATGATGAGCCGGCCCGTGCCTTCGAGCACGACGAGCTCCTCCTCGTAGCGTCCCGTCGAGTGCCTTCCCACCGACTGTCCCGGACCGAGCACAACGTAGCCGGACCGCATCGTCACGGTGGCGGGAGCGCCAATGAGCAGCGGCGTGTAGCCGGAGGCCGCGCTGTCCAGCTGGATGACGGTGGGTACAGGATGCTGGGGCGCGGCCGCGCTGGTCGCGCCGAGGAGGGCGACGAGGAGCAGCGGGATGGCCGCGCGAGCGATGGGGCCGGCGCGGCGTGAGGCGATGGTCACTGAATCCTCGGTACGAAAGGCGTGAACGGGCAGCGCGGGGCACGACACCCTGGAGTCGCGCGGCGCACAATAGAACACAGACGGGCGGCTACCGCGAGCCGCCCGCTAGTCTCAGTGGTTGTCCTACCGGGAGTGCGCCGCCCGTGAATCGAACGCGGAAACTACTGATTAAGAGCCGCCTGAGTGGGGTTTCTGGGGGCGGCAGGATGTCGGCACGGCGAGGGAAGGAAACCCAGCGAACTCTCTGGGCGGTCACGGGTTCGCGCGTCGGCACCCTCGCCACCATGTCGGACTGTCCTTCCCGCCGCACGATAGGAAATCGGGGTCTTGCGGCACACGTGCGGCACTCGACGAACGTGGCTCTGACGCGGAATTGGGTAATCAGGCAGCCCACGGCAGCGCCGGGTGGACGTAGCCGAAGCCCTGGTGGCCAAACAGCCCTGCTCGACCGCCACGGCAAGGAATCCCGCGTCCAGGTCAAGGCGGCGATCGGACAGGCGTTGCAGCCGTAGTCAAAGAGCGCCACCAGCCTGGACGGAACCCAGTTGGCGTACTCCGGCCTGGGTCGGATGGGTTGAGGCGTCGATGGGCACGCCTCTACGGCTCTCGCGCCGCGCGGGACATCTCCGTGCCGGGAAGTGTGGGCGGCGTGATGTAGCCCTCGGGAATGGTCCCGGTCAGCGACTTGAGCCATGTCACCACCGCAGCGATCTCCGAGTCGCTCAGCTTGCGACCCAGCTGATACCGGGCCATCCGCCGCACGGCGTCTTCCAGCGTCGCCACCTGGCCGTTGTGAAAGTACGGCGCCGTCTGCTCGACGTTCCGCAACGACGGCACCTTGAAGACCATCCGGTCGGCGCGTCGGTGGGTCACGGCGTAGCGTCCCAAGTCTCCCCGCTCCGGCCACGGCTCCACCAATCCCGCCTTCTGGTACGTCTCGCCGCCCACGTAGGTCCCGCGGTGGCAGGCCGGGCACCCCAGCGCGGCGAAGGTGCTGAGCCCCCTCCGCTCGTCCGCCGCGAGGGCGGCCGTGTCCCCGGCCTGGAAGGCGTCCCACCGTGAGGGCGTCACCAAGCCACGCTCGAAGGCGCCGATCGCCAAGCCGACATTGTCATAGGTCACCGGCTCGGCCTCTCCCGGGAACGCCGCGGCGAACGCCGCGCGGTACTGCGCCACCGCCCTGAGCCGCTGGGCCACCGCGTCACCGTTGGGCATGGCCATCTCGACCGGATTGACGATCGGCCCCTTGGCCTGCTCCTCGACCGTCGGTGCGCGGCCGTCCCAGAACTGCGACACGTGACCGGCGGCGTTGAACACGGTGGGCGCGTTGCGGAGGCCTGGCTGCCCCCTCACCCCGAAGCTGACGGGACGGTGATCCACTCCGTAGGCGCCCAGCGGGTGGCAGGTATTGCACGAGACGGTGCTGTCGACGGAAAGGCGCGGGTCATAGTACAGCATCCGGCCCAGAGCCACGCTCGCCGGGGAAGCGGGGCGCTGCGCCGTCGCCATGGAAGCGGGCAGCTGACCGAAGGCCTCGAGCTGTGCGGGGTCCACGTGCGGGCCTCCGGAGAGGCCCATCCCGGCACGACAGCCCGAGGCGCTCGCCAGCAGCAGCGCGATGGCGGAGTATCTCATGGACACACCCTCCCTCCCGGACGGCATGCGGCGAGGATCATCGGGCTAGAAGGCCATCGTGGTCCCGAGCGTCCACTGCGTCGCCCGGAGCTCCGTATCCCACGTCGCCTCCGCGTACACCCGGAGATTGCGCTGCAGCAGGTAGCCTCCGCCGCCGCTCACGGTTTCGTAGCGCGACTGGCCCGACGGGGCGCCCAGACCGACGTCGAGCAGCGGCCGGCTGGTGCGGATCAGGTTGTAGAGGGCGACCGCGTACCAGCGGCTTCCGGCGCGGTGCATCAGCACCTCGCCGAAGCCGCCGTTGGTGATGGCCCTCGGTTCATCGGGCGTGAACGTGGGTCTGCTGTCCTCGCGGTGGATGAACTGCCCTCGCAGCTCCACCGGGCCCAGCGCGACGCTCGCGTCACCGCCCAGCATCCAGAGCCGGTTCTGCGCTGCCGGGCCGCCCGACGCCGCACCCTCCTGACGCGTCACGTACCCCAGCGCGCCGAGCGTCACGCCGCCGAAGAGTTCGCGGCTCACGTGCCCCACGAAGCTCTTGTTCCGGTCGTCGTCGAACCGCCCGCTGGCCGACGCCGCGCCGTTGCCATTCCCGTTCACGATCTCGCCGGAGATCGTGAAGCCAGCGAGATCCGCGCCGACCATGAGGCCGCGGTCGTAGGTCAGATTGACCGGCGACGCGCCGATGCGCGCGCCGTAGATGGCGTAATCCTGGTGCTCCAGCCGGAGCTCGCGGGCGAAAATGACGTCGGAGACCTGGAACTGGCCGACCGACACGCTGACGGGCGCGCCGGCCAGCTCGTTCCAGGTCACGTACGCGTCCTCGATGCTACCGGTCTCGCCCTGCTCGGAGAGCATGAAATAGACGTAGTAGGAGAGATGCTCCGACAGCGGGCCGCCCGAGATGAGCTTGAGGTCGTAGGGCGTCTGGAAATCGGTCACGACGCCGGGACCGGCGTACGCCACGGCGTAGGCGTCCAGGCGCATCGCCAGCCGCAGGCGCCCGGGCAGTGAGAGCAACGGGTCGCCCGTGGCCAAGCGGTCCGGAGGCAGCTGGCCGGGGAAGAAGCGGTATCCGTTGTCCACGAACATCTCACCGAAGGCGCTGAGGCGCGGGATGGGGTCGTGGCACATGCTGCAGCTCGCTCCGTACAACCGCGCGAACGCGGGGATCGCGTCCGCCCGCCCGCCGGGGACGAGCGTGGCGAGCAGGGTCGCCACGCAGGACAGCGCGCGTTTCGCTCCCATCGCTTCCCCTCCGCCCGTGCTCTTGCCTGCCTTACGGCGTTGTGCGGCGCCCCGTGCCGGCAGCCCGTGCGCGCGACCGTGAGCCTGTCAGCCGTCCAATCATGCAAGA
Source organism: Gemmatimonadales bacterium (assembly GCA_035502185.1). Taxonomy (NCBI): domain Bacteria; kingdom Pseudomonadati; phylum Gemmatimonadota; class Gemmatimonadia; order Gemmatimonadales; species Gemmatimonadales bacterium. Next base: position 5,321 of record DATJUT010000018.1, on the reverse strand, counting down.
CGCAGACCACGCTCTTTGAACTGGCGAGGTCTCAAACGCTCAAGTGCATTGCCGACCAGCCGTTTGATCCGCTGCCGGATACGCCGGGGGGGGCACCAATTCGGACATGCATGATAGGAGTTAGGATGTTGGCTCGCTGCTCAAGTCGAGGAAGGTCGGGCGACGGAGCCTGATGGGGACAGGCCGTCTCTGCGGTTCGAAACCGTGAGCGAAGTGGGGCGCTGACCCCGCGCGGCGGGTTGTAAGGGCCGATGAGGCTCAGCCCGATACCGCCAGCACGGGCACCCGCAAACCGCGTTGCTGAATCCGCACTAGCAATTCCATCCCATCTACATCGCCCATGTACACGTCGGCCACCACGAGGTCACAGGGCATCGTTTCCAAGAGGCGGAGGGCCTCGGCCCCGTCATGCGCATCAATGACGTCGTGACCTTGGGCCTGGAGCACTCGGCGAACCAGGTTCCGCACCTCGGCGTCATCGTCCGCAACGAGCACACGTGCCACGACCACCAGGCATCGCATCCCCGCCCCGCGCAGATTCGGCCAGCCTGTCTCGGTGTCTGTAGCTCAGAATTGGCTGCTACGCGCCTACGTGCATAAGTTGCTCACCTGCTACCAGCAGCCCGATGCCGAGACGTTGATGGCCGTGATTGAGGGGCCTGAAACTGGCTCACCAACTGACACGGGTCATTGGGCACACAAAGAGCGACCTCGCGTAGGGCGAAGTCGCTCTCGGAGTTCCCGCAGTGCGCCGCCCGTGAATCGAACACGGAACCTACTGATTAAGAGCCGCCGAAGTGGGGTTTCGGAGGGCGGCAGGATGTCGGCACGGCGAGGGAAGGTGGCGCTTGCCACCTGGTGCTGCGACCTCGCCCGCTGCGTTCCCTGCCTGACCTCACTCGGAGCCGGTCTGGCAGGTCGGAGGGTCCGTATTTCCCGTCCGCAGTGAGGACAGGAGGGATCTTGGCCAGAGATGCTCTGGCGGCAATCGGGACAGATCACGAGGGACATGGCCTACGCCCGCGGAGCCTGGCGGAGGAGCGGCTCAACGGTGTCGCGCAGCTGCTGCGGCGTGAACGGCTTGTCCAGGGTGGCCGCGGCCCCGCACGCCCTCGCCATCGCGAGGATCTCGTCGGTCGCGATGCAGCCCCCGCCGGAGATGGCCACCACCGGCACGTTAAGCCCGCGCTGGTGAATCCGTACCAACAGCTCCATGCCATCCACACACTCCATGTACACGTCCGTGATGACGAGGTCGAAGCGGACGCCGTCCAGGAGCTGCAGCGCCTCGGCACCATCGCCGACGACCCGCACCTCGTGGCCCAGATTCGTCAGCATCCGTCGGACGGCGCGCCTCGCGGTCTTGTCGTCGTCGACAACCATGACGTTCGCCACGTTCCTCTCCCGGACGCTGGGTATGCAGCGTTCCAGAGCTCACCCTCTCGCGCGTGACTTGGCTTGAGGCGCGTCCAGCACCTCACGCACTTTGCGAGCGAGGTCCGCGATGCTAAAGGGCTTCTGGAGGTAGTGGAGGCCCTTCTCGAGCACGCCATGCCGAACTACGGCATCGTCGGCGTAACCGGACATGTAGATCACGCGCAGGTCAGGGCGCTCCGCGAGCAGGGCGAGAGCCAGTTCGCGACCGGTCATGCCCGGCATGACCAAGTCGGTGGCGAGCAGGGCAATCCGTGCCGAGTGCCCGCGTGCCAGATCGAGCGCCATTGGGCCGTCGGACGCGCGCAGCACCCGGTAGCCCTTCTTCTCCAGGGCCTGCGCCACCACCTCGCGGACCATCGCGTCATCCTCCGCCAGGAGCACCGTCTCGTGGCCTCCGGCCACGGCCACCGCTGCCTGCTGCGCAAGGTCCTCGGGCTGCTCGTCCACCCGTGGGATGTAGAGCCTGAACGTGGCCCCTCTGCCGGGCTCGCTGTAGACCCAGACGTTGCCGCCGCTCTGCTTGACGATGCCGTACACGGTGGCCAGGCCGAGACCGGTACCCTTGCTCGGCTCCTTGGTCGTGAAGAACGGCTCGAAGATGTGTGATTGAGTTTCGGCATCCATCCCGATCCCCGTATCGCTCATCGCGAGCATGACGAAACGACCCGGCGCCGCCCCTCGGTGCACCCGGGCATAGGATTCGTCGAGGACCACATTGGCGGTTTCGATCGTGAGGCGGCCTCCGGCTGGCATGGCATCCCGCGCGTTGACCGCGAGGTTCATGACGACCTGCTCCATCTGCGCGGGGTCGGCCCGCACCGCACCCAACCCTTCAGACAGGGCGAGCTCCAGCCTCACGTCCTCGCCAATCAGCCGGCGCAGCATCCGGTCCAGCGTCCGCACGACCGTGTTGAGATCCAGCACGCTGACTTGGAAGACCTGCCGGCGACTGAACGCCAGGAGCTGCCGGGTGAGCACCGCTGCGCGCTGGGCCGCCGCGCGGATCTCCTCAACGTCGCTGCGTCTGCGGTCATCGGCGGCCAGATCGCTGAGCAGCAGTTCGCTGTAGCCGGTGATCGCCGTCAGGATGTTGTTGAAGTCGTGCGCCACGCCTCCGGCGAGCCGCCCCACGGCCTCGAGTCGCTGAGCCTGGCGATACTGCGCCTCCAGGGAGCGCTGCTGGGTGACGTCCTCAGCCAGCCCTTCGAAGCACTGGATGCGTTGGGCGGGGCCACGAACCGCGTGGACGTTCAGGCGCGCGACGACGGCGGCGCCGTCCCTGCGCTTCCACTGGGCCTCGATCGCGAAGTCGTCCTGCTGCCCGAGCTGCGACAGCAGTCGAGCCCGCTCCTCGGGACTTGCGTAGACGTCTCGCGCCATGTCGAGACCCGTCAGTTCTTCCGGGTCGTCGTAGCCCAGCATCCTCGCAAACGCCGCATTGGCCGCGAGAATTCGGCCCTCGGGGGTCGTGCGGTAGATGCCGAGAGGAGCGCGCTCGATCAGGCCTCGGTGCTCAGCCTCGCTGACCCTCAACGCCTCCTCGGCCCGCTTCCGTTCGGTGATGTCGGTGACCCCCATGCACACGGTGTCGGGCCCTCCGTCGATTCCGGGCAGGCGCGTCAGCCTCCCCAGGAACCAGTGCTCGCCGTCCGCCAGCGGGAGCCGGTACTCGAGACTCTCGGGGACGCCCGTGCTCAGAACTCTCCGCAGGGGCCCGGCGAGGGGCCGTGCAGCATCGAGACCCAGCACCTCTTCGACACGCTTGCCCAGAAGCTCCGTTCGAGGCCGGGCAAGGTCGGACTCATCGGCGGCCCATATGTTCAGGTAGCGACCGTCTCCGTCCAGCTCCAACACGACGTCGCTGACCGCGTTTACGATCGTCTGCAGCTGGCGCTCCTGGGACCGCAACTGCGCGGTGGTGCGCTCGCGCTCGGTGATGTCGCGGCTGTTGATGACGATGCCTTTCACGGCAGGCATCTCCAGGAGATTAGACACTACTGCCTCGAGCGTCCGCCAGGAGCCGTTCCTGTGGCGGAAACGGAACTTCTCCACGATGCCAACGGTGTCGCCCGCGAGCGCCCTGCCGAAGGCATGGCGGGCGCGAGCCTCGTCCTCGTGGTGCAGGTAGTCGAAGGTCGAGTGCCCGAGGATCTCGCCCGGCTCGTAGCCCAGGATCCGCGCTGAAGGGCTCGCGTATTGAAGGCGACCATCCAGATCAAGGATGGTGATGATGTCGGCGCTGTTTTCGGTCAGCGCCCGGAACCGCATCTCACTGGCCTGGAGAGCCTCCTCCGACCGGTTTCCCCGGAGCCGCGCCCCGATCCACGCGGCCATCGCCTGCAGGATACGCATCTCTGCTCCCGAGTAGACTCCGCGGCGCAATGCCCCTCTGCGCGCCGGGTGTGTTACTCGGCGCGCCGGGTGCCGCACAACGTGACAATGCAGCTCCCTGCGGCGGGACATGGAGGCGGCGCGCGCCACTTTCGCGTGCAGCTCGCGCCAGAGGCCTCAAGACATGCAACGCGCGCCAGAACTGTGGGTTCCTGCGCCGCGGGCTGAGCCTTGACGTCTGCCTCATTGGGGTCCACGTTCGCTGCCGAGGCCAGGAGCGAGCAACCATGCCGACGGCGCGCGCTGCCCGGGATCGCGGACGTGGGACAGGCACGGTCCTGGCTCGCGTGGTGGCCAGCATCCTGTCTGGCGCCGCGCATGCGGGCTTGCGTCGCGACGCCTTGCTTGAAGCTGCGGGGCTCGGCGCCGTGGACTTCAGCGATCCGGACGCCCGCGTACCGTCGTGGACCGAAGTGGCACTCTGGCAACTCGTCGCGCAGCGCGAGCCCGACCCGGGGGTCGGCATCCGGATGGCGGCAGGATTGCCAGCGCGCCAGTGGGGCCTGCTGGGTTACGCCATCTCCTACAGCTCGACCCTCGGCGCAGCGCTTCGCCGCCTCGCGCGGTACTGGCGCATCCTCAACGAAGCGGTCCAGTTCCGCCTGGAAGAGACGGCCCAACATCACGTCGCCATCGCGCAATGCCTGTCCGATGTGGGGATGGCACTTCCCCACGCGGTGAGCTTCCGATTCGCCGCCGTTCTGGGCGCATGCCGTGGGATCATGCGAGCCGAGCTGGTGCCCTCCGAAATCGCGTTCACGTTCGCCCAGCCGGACAGCACGTTCGAGTACCAGCGCTTCTTTCGCTGCCCACTGCACTTCGATCAGCCGGAGTCGAGGGTCACATTCGCGAAACGCGACCTCGACCTGCCGGTCCCGGGCGGGGACGAGACGCTGGCAGGATACCTCAGCGAGAGTGCCGAGCGTGCACTTCGAAAACTCTGCACCGGAACGTCCGTCAAGGAACGCGTTCGCTCGGCCATCTGGGCTGCGCTCAGCGAGGGTGCACCGACGCTGCGCCGCACGGCGTCGGCTCTTCACCTGCCGCCGAGGACGCTCCAGCGACACCTCGCTGCGGAGGACACGACCCTGCGCCGCGAGATCGAGCACATCCGCATGCACATGGCCATCGCGACGCTCCGCGAACGCTCGGTGCCGATCGAAGAGGTGGCGTTCATTCTCGGATACGCCGAGGCGAGCACGTTCTATCGCTCGTTCCGGCGCTGGACGGGCAAGACGCCGCGCCAATACCGCGCCGCGGCGGCCAAGCGCGGAGGATAGCGCCTGTCTCGCCTCATCATCTTCGGCGCAACGGGATCGCTCGGCAGCCACGTGCTTCGCCAGGCGCTGGCGGCCGGGCAGCAGGTCACCGTCTTCGTCCGCAACCCGTCGAGGCTGCCGCCCGAAGTTCAAACGCAAGTCTCGGTGCACCAAGGCGATCTCAGCGCACTCCCGCCCGCCGACATCGGACAGCGGATCAGCGGATATGATGCG
>DATJUT010000017.1 GCA_035502185.1 Gemmatimonadales bacterium | reverse complement strand
ACCGGGTCGGACCGACCGCTCGTGTCCCGGCTGTCGCGTCAGCGGCAACGCCGGTTAGCGATGTCGGGCGGGGATAACCGCTGAATGCATCTAAGTGGGAAGCCCTCCCCAAGATGAACGCTCCCGGAGCGCAAGCTCCCTGAAGGGCCCTGGGAGACTACCAGGTTGATAGGCGGCAGGTGTACAGGCGCGCAAGCGTGTCAGCCGAGCCGTACTAATCGCCCGTGAGGCTTGATCTCATCCCCGGTTGGGATCCATCTATCCGCGTCACCCCGTCTTCGACTTCCAATCCGACAGCCCGTTCTGCGAGGCCGTTGCACGCTTCTCGGAACTCGGAACTGTCCTGGCATTGGCTGGCGACCAGCGCGCCGGGGCCACACCCGTTCCCATCCCGAACACGGCAGTTAAGCCCGGCAGCGTCGATGGTACTTCCGACGATCGTCGGTGGGAGAGTAGACCGCCGCCAGCCATTCCCCTTCGAAAGCCCGCACGCGCAACTGCGTGCGGGCTTTCGTCTATTCCCGAGTGACGAGTTGCGAGGCAGGCGCGTGCAGGCGAGCGGCGAGACGCGGGGTTGCGAGTGGCCGTGAGTTGGGGGACGATCGGAGGGAAGCCCGTCCTCCCGCCTCCACACTCGTCTGCATTCTCCATTCTCCAATCTCGTAACCACTCGCAGCTCGGCGTCTCGCAACTCCCAGCTGGTCCTTCAGGGCGTCTCGCAACTCCCCTGTTCCCTGAATGCTCCCCTTCTAGCGACTATTCTACGATGACCAAGTGCGCCCTCCTCGCCCTGGCCCTGCTCGCCCTCCCGGCCGTGCTCCCCGCCCAGTGTCCCGACGGCACCCCGGCCCCGTGCGCCGGCGCCGCCGCGCGCCCGGTCGCCGCCGCCCCCGGCAGCATCGCCATCTTCCCGTTCGAGAACCGCTCGCCCGACAGTGCCGACGCCTACCTCGCCGAGGCGCTGCCCGACGAGATCTTCGGCCGCCTCGCCCGGGTGCAGGGACTCGCGGTCAAGAGCGGCACCGCCGTGCGCGCCCAGTGGCACCGCACGCCGGACCCGATGGCCGCCGCCCGCGCCCTGCGCGTGCAGTGGTTCGTCACCGGCACGCTGCGACGCGCCGGACGGGACCTCGCCGTAAGCGCCGAGCTGGTGCGCGCCGCCTCCGGCGACGGGGCCTGGGGCGCACCGTTCCGCCGCGGCGCCGACGACCTCGCCGCGGTCGAGGAGCAGATCGCCGAGTCCGTGGCCGTCGCGGTCGTCGGCCGCCTGGCCCCCGGCCAGCTCTCGGCCCTGCGCCGGCCGGCCACCGCCAACCCCGAGGCCTATCGCCTCTACCTCTTCGGCCGCACCCTGGCCAACCGGCGCACGCCGGCCGACATCGCCGCTGCGGCCCGGGCCTTCGCGCGGGCGACGGAGCTCGATCCGACGTTCGCCGCGGCCTGGGCGCGCCTGGCGTACGCGCGCGCGCTCGAGATCCAGTGGGGCAACCCGGAGCGGCTGCCGCCGGACTCGCTGCTGCCGCGCGCGCGCGCAGCCGCCGACCGCGCCCTGAGCCTCGATTCGACCCTGGCCGAAGCCTGGACCGCGCGCGGCTACTGGGCGATGCTGTCCTCGGACCTCGCGCTGGCCCACGCGGCGTTCGACCGGGCCCTGCGGTTCGACTCGCTCAGCGCGGAGACGAACCACATCATCGGCTACATGTACGGGGCCGACATCCTGGACCTGCCGGAGGTGGCGCGGCCGTATCTGCGCCGCGCGCTGGCCCTCGACCCGGACCTCCGCAACACCTGGCGCCACCTGGCGCTGACGTACCGCGACGAGGGCCGGCTCGACGTCGCCGAAGCGCTGCTCGACACGGCGCTGTCGCGCGGCCCGTGGCCCATCGGGTCCGGGGAGCGCTCGCTGGTGCGGTTCGCGCGCGGCAATGCCGTCGGCGCGCTCGCGGATTTCGACGACTGGAAGCAGGACACCACGATGGCGAGCGGCGGCTGGATCGGACTGGGCGGGCACTGGCGGACGCTGTACCGGGTGGGGGTCGGCGACAGCACGGACGCCCGGGCCTTCCTCGCCGCGGCGCAGGCCGTGGCCGACAGCGGCAGCCGCCAGGCCGAGGCGGCCGTCGCGATCGCCGCGGCCGTGCTCGGGCAGCACGAGGCGGCCATCGCCGCCCTGCAGCGGCTGCGGGCGATGCCCCCGGCGCCGAACCCTCAGCGCTGCGGGCCCGCACCGTGCTCGACCGACCTGTTCGTGTGGGGGCTCCTCCACAGCCCCGTGCTCGCAGGCCTGCGCCCGGATGCCCGCGTGCAGACGCTCTTCGACGACACGCGGCCCACCGTGCCGTGGCTGCAGGCGAGGTAGCCGTCGGCCCCGGCCCCCGGTCCTGACGTGCCGCGCTGCGGCATCGTCGCCCTGGCCGGCGAGCCCAACGCCGGAAAATCCACCCTGCTCAACGCCCTGGTGGGCGAACGGCTGGCAATCACCTCGCCCAAGCCCCAGACCACCCGCGTGCCCGTCCACGGCCTGGTCACCGAGGGCGACACGCAGGTCCTGTTCGTGGACCCCGCCGGCCTCATCACGCCGGCCTATCCGCTCCAGCGGGCGATGCGCCGCGCCGCCCTCCAGGTGGTCCAGCAGGCCGACGTGGTACTGCACGTGCACCCCCTCGCGCAGCACCCCGCGCCGCCCCTCGAGGCGCTGCTGCCCGACGCCCGTCCGCTCCCCGAGCGCCGGATCGTCGCCTACACCAAGGCCGACCTCGTCGCGGCGACGGCGCGAGCGGCCCCCGACCCGGAGGCGGTGGTGGTCTCGGCAGTGACGGGCGAGGGCCTGGACGCGCTGCGGGAGCGGGTGCGCCTCGCGCTGCCGGAGGGGCCGTTCCTCTACGACCCGGACGACGTGGGCACCCAGCCGCTGCGCTTCTTCGCCGCCGAGTTCATCCGGGAGGCGGCGTTCGCCGAGCTGCGCCAGGAGCTGCCCTACGCCGTGGCTGTCCAGATCGACGCATTCCGCGAGGCGGAAACCGGGGTATATATTCGGGCCACCCTCGCCGTCGAACGGGAGAGCCAGAAGCCGATCGTCCTGGGCAAGGGCGGACGCACCATCAAGGCGATCGGCACCGCGGCGCGCGCGCGCATCGCGGCGTTCCTGGACCGGCGCGCACACCTGGACCTGTGGGTCACCGTGTGGCCGAAATGGCGCTCGGACCCCGCGCGGCTCGCGCAGCTGGGGCTGCCGACAACCAAGGAGAAAGGGCCATGACCCTGCCGAAGGACCTGCTGGAGATCCTCGTGTGCCCGAAGTGCAAGGGCGTGCTGGAGTACCGCCGCACCCCGACCGAAGAGCTGGTCTGCCACGCCTGCCGCCTGCGCTACGGCGTGGACGACGGCATCCCGATCATGCTGATCGATGAGGCCAAGCCGCTGTAGCTCGCGTTTCCGTACCGCGCTGGCGGCGGTGGCGATGCTGGCGGCCTGGCGGGCGCAGGTCGCCCGCGCCCAGGGTGCGTCGGCGGGCGTCGAGGGCGGCGCCTTCCTGCTCCTGCCGGTCGGGGCGCGCGCGGTGGCGCTGGGCCAGGCGGCGACCGCCGACGGCGGCAGCAGCGAGGCCGTGTTCTGGAACCCGGCCGGTCTCGCGACCCTCGCCAGGGGCGAGTTCGCCCTCTACCACTACGACGCGTTCTTCGGCTCCGGCGACGCGATCGCGATCGCCGTGCCGTCGTCCCGGCTCGGCACCTTCGCGGTGACCGCGTACCTGGTCAACTACGGGGACCTCGCCGTGACCCGCGGCGACCTCGGGCCGGAGCCGGTGGGCCAGATCAGCCCCCGCAACGTGGAGCTGATGGCGAGCTACGCGACGGACGTCGGCGGCCTCGCGGCCGGCATCAGCTACAAGCTGGTGCAGTTCCGCGTCGACTGCACCGGCGACTGCACCAACGTGCCGACCGCGACGGGCACGACGCACGCGGTGGACGTGGGCGTGCAGTACGCCTTCGGCGGCTGGCGGCCGGTCGTGGTCGGCGTGAGCCTCCGCAACCTCGGCTTCAACCTCCAGGTGAACAACCGCGCGCAGGCCGACCCGCTGCCCACGCGCCTCTCGGTCGGCGTGAGCGCCCAGGTCGTGAGGCCGGCGGAAGGCGTGCAGGGACTGGATGCGCGCGTGCTGGCGGACGTGCAGGGCACGGTGCTGGAGGGCCCCCTCACCGCGGTCACGCTGGTCGGCGTGGAGTCGGGGGTGGGCAGCACGCTGCGGCTGCGGTTCGGGTACGCGTTCCTGAACTCCAACGCCCGCGGCCCCAGCCTTGGCTTCGGCGTCAGGTTCGGGAGCATCGCGTTCGACCTGGCGCGCACGTTCAACGCGGCGCAGGACGTCGGCGACGCCGAGCCGGTGCAGGTCACGTTCCGGGTGGTCTTCTAGGGTGCCACGACGCGGTCTGGCGCCGCTGCTGGCGCTCGCCGCGGTCCTGCCGCCGGCCGGGGCCGCCGGCGCCCAGGCTGCGGCCGGGCGGACGCCGGCGCTGGCCGCGCCGGTCGCCGCGGTCGTGCCGGTGTGGCGCCGGCCCTGGGTGCGCCCGCTCGCCTCGCTGCTGTTCCCGGGATCCGGGCAGCTGCTGGCGCACCGCGACCGGGGCCTGTTGTACGCGGCCGTCGAGGTGTGGTTCGTCGCCCGCGCGCTGGCGTGGTCGCAGCAGGGACGGCAGCTCCGCTCGGAGTTCCAGACCCTCGCGTTCGACGTCGCGCGCCAGCCGTTCACGACGACTCGGATCGACGGACCGTGGGACTACTACGAGACGATGAGCCACTTCGTCGCCAGCGGCGCCTACAACGCGTCGACCGTGCCCGGCGTGTTCGCGCCGGAGACCGACACCCTCACCTTCAACGGCGCGATGTGGCTGCTGGCCCGCCGCAACTACTTCACCAACCCGGACTCCATCCCGGCGCCGAGCGACCCCCGCTACCAGTCCGCGCTCGCCTTCTACCGCCAGCGCGCGTTCGGCGACGCCTTCCGCTGGAGCTGGAAGGACGCGCGCCTCGAGATGGACGCCTACCGGCAGACCATCCACGACAGCGACAACGCGTATCGCGCCGCCACGAACTACCTCGGCGCCATCCTGGCCAACCATCTGTCGAGCTTCGTGGACGCGTTCATCATGACCCGGCTCGGCCGGGGCGGCGTGATGCCGCACGTGCAGGTCACGGAGGGTGCGTCCACCACCCTGCTGCTCGTCTGGGAGCACGCGTTCTGAGGCTGCGGCCGTGCTCCAACGGGGTCGGAACGCGCTCCGACGATTGACACCCCCCCGGTCGAACCGTAGTTTGTTGTGACCTCGCAACTTGCGAGCTACGATCGGTGCGGACGCGGCCCACGATTATCTTCTTTTCGCCCGCGGCCAGACCGCTGCCGGCCTTGGTGTCGGCATGGATCGCGGGGAAGGGGTTTCCCGCCGTCGCGGTGGGCGACCCTGCGCAAATCGAGGCGATGGCGCTTCGCTCGCTGCCGGCGCTGGTGCTGGTGGACGCCGACGGCGCGGCCGAAACCGGCCGCGCGTTGTGCGAGCGGCTCAAGGCCGATCCCTACACGGCCATCGTGCCCGTCGCCTTCCTCGCCGACCGGCATTCGGCCAGCGGCGTGCACGACGCGTTCCGGGCCGGGGCCGACGAGGTGCTCACGCCGATCTTCGAGCCCGAGGAGCAGCGGTCGCGGCTCGACGTCCTGCTCACCCGCACGGAACGGAACGTCAGCGTCCATCCGTCCACGCGGCTGCCGGGGACGAACGAGATCGAGCGGGAGATCAAGCGGTACATGGACGCGGGCGGCCTGTTCGCCGTCTGCTACGCGGACCTGGACCACTTCAAGGAGTTCAACGACCGGTACTCGTACTACGACGGCGACCGGGTCATCTTCCTGCTGTCCCGGATTCTCCACGACGTCGTGCGCGGCCTGTGCGGGGCGAACGGGTTCGTCGGACACATCGGCGGTGACGACTTCATCCTGGTGCTGCCGCTCGAGGCCGCGGCGCCCTGCTGCAGCGAGATCATCACGGTCTTCGACCTCCTGATCCCGTTCCAGTACTCGGACCAGGACCGCCGGGCGGGGTACTTCTTCGGGAAGGATCGGCGGGGGACGCTGCACCGGGTGCCGTTCATGACGCTGTCGATCGGCATCGTCACCAACGAGCGGCGCCACTTCTCGCACCCCGCGCAGGTGAGCGAGCTGGCGACCGAGATGAAGAGCTACGCGAAGACGCTGCCCGGATCGGTGTTCGTGTTCGATCGGAGGCACGACCCGGATACTGGCGAGGGCCGATAGCGATGAACGCGACGTGTCCGAGCTGTCAGACCGTGTTTCGGGTGGATCCGGCGAAAGTGCCGGCGGGCGGGGTGCGGGCGCGTTGCTCGGTCTGCCGGACCGTGTTCGCGGTGGGTGCGGCGGGCGAGGCGATCGCGGCCCCGTCGGAGGCCCCCGCTCCCGCCCCGGCAGGCGCGGCGCCCGAGCGCACGGCGCCTCCCGCGCCGCCGCCGGCGCCCGCCAGGGTTTCGGGGCCGGTGGCGGCGCCCACGCCCCTGGCCGCCGCCTTCGCCGAGATCGAGGTCGGCTCGGGCTCCTTCATCGCGATCGACGAGGAAGCTCCGCCCGCGGCGTTCACCGAGGCCGAGATTCCTCCCGCGCCCGCCGCCGAGGCCGAGGTCCTTCCCGAGCCGCCCGCCGCCGAGGAAGCGCCCCCCGAGCCTGCTCGCGCCACCCGCCCGTTCACCGCACCTCCTGCCGCGCCGTCCGCCAGGCCACTCGCGCCGTTCGCGCCCGGCGTCCGGCCGCCCGTCGTAGCACCGTCCCGGCCCACGCCTGCGGGCGGCTCCGCGGCCCCGGCCTCGCCGCCCGTCGCCCCGTTCGCGCCTCCGGCACGGCCGGTGGCGGTCCCGCCCCCGGCGGCCGCGCCGCCGCGGGCGGCGCCCTCGCCGGACCAGGCGGTCACGATGCCCACGCCGGCCATCGTCATCCCGCCGCCCGGTCGCGCGACGGTTCCCGGCACGCCGGGGAGGATCGTCAACCCGTTCCTGGTGCAGGACCCGCAGGTCAAGGCCCGGCGCCTGGCACGCGCCCTCATCTCCGATATGGTCTCCTACCACCCGGCCAAGCGCGCCCAGGGGCTCAAGGACGGGACGCTGAAGGACATCTTCCGCGAGGAGATCAAGAAGAGCTACGAGGAGTACGTGCTCCAGGTCGGCGAAGACGTGGCCAACACCACCAACCACTTCCAGGACGCCCTCAACGAGATCCTCGCCGGGGGCCAGCGGATCTTCTGATGCGTTATCTCGCGCTCGCGGTGGCGGCCTACCTGTTGGGCTCGCTGCCGAGTGCGTACCTGGTGGTCCGATGGGCAAAGGGCCCCGACCTGCGCGCCGTGGAGAGCGGCAGCGTCGGAGCCCTCAATGCGTTCCGGGCCACCGGCCTGGGCTGGGTCGGCGTCGTGGTGCTGATCCTGGACGTCGCCAAGGGCGTCCTGGCCGTGCTGCTCGCGGGGGACGGGGCTGGTCCCGCCACCCAGGCGCTGGTGGCCACGATGGTGGTCGCGGGCCACAACTACCCGGTCTGGCTGCGCGGCAAGGGCGGGAAGGGCCTCGCCGCGGCCGCGGGGGCGCTCTCCGTGATCACCCCGCTGTCGGTGCCCGTGTGGGGCGTCGTTTGGGGCATCGGATACGCCCTGTCGGGCTACATCGTCCTCGGGACCCTCGTCGCCACCGCCGTTCTCCCGCTGCTCGTCGGCGTGCTGGCGGGCTGGGCGTACGGGGGCGCCGCGGCCCCGGTCTGCCTGCTCGTGCTGCTCCGCCAGAGGGAGAAGGTGCGCCGCTTGCTGCTCGGGGCGGAGCCCAAGCACTACTGGCGCCACAGGCCGTAACCCCTTATCTTTCCTCACGTTACTCAACCGAGGACTGCCACGGAATGATCGCGACGCCTGTCCGAGATACGCTCCGCGACTTGGATCAACGCCTCATCGAACTCAGGGGCTATCTTTGACGTCGATGCCAAGGTAGCCCGTCTTTCCGCCCTGGAAGGGGCGATGTCCCAGCCCGGCTTCTGGGACAAGGCCGAGTCCGCCCGCAAGACCGTCGACGAGGTGAAGTCGCTGAAGCGCTGGACCCAGCCCTACCAGGAGGTCCGGCAGCGGGTCGATCACGCGCGCGAGCTGGCGGAGCTGCTCGAGCACGAATCCGACGCCGAGGTCGAGCGCGAGCTGGAGACGGAAGCGACGGAGCTGGCGGGGCACGTGGAGCGCCTGGTGCTGCAGACGATGCTCCAGGGTCCCGAGGACCAGCTCGACGCGCTGTTGACGATCCACCCGGGCGCGGGCGGCACCGAGTCGCAGGACTGGGCCGAGATGCTGATGCGGATGTACCGGCGGTGGGCGGAGCGGAAAGGCTTCGCCGTGAGCGTGCTCGACCTGCTGGCGGGCGAGGAAGCGGGTCTCAAGTCGGTGTCGATGGAGATCAAGGGCCAGTACGCCTACGGGTTCCTCAAGGCGGAGAAGGGCGTGCACCGCCTGGTGCGGATCTCGCCGTTCGACGCGCAGGCGCGCCGGCACACGTCGTTCGCGTCGGTGTTCGTCTACCCGCTGGTGGACGACACCATCGAGATCGATCTCAGGGACGAGGACATCAGGATGGACGTGTTCCGCGCCTCCGGCGCGGGCGGCCAGCACGTGAACAAGACCTCGTCGGCGGTGCGGCTCACCCACGTCCCGACCGGCATCGTCGTGTCCTGCCAGCAGGAGCGCAGCCAGCACAAGAACAAGGCCACGGCGCTGAAGATGCTGAAGGCGGCGCTGTACCAGCGGGCGCTGGACGAGCAGGAGAAGAAGCGGCAGCAGCTGGAGGCGACCAAGACGGACAACTCGTGGGGCAACCAGATCCGGTCCTACGTGTTCCAGCCCTACACGATGGTCAACGACCACCGGACGGAGCTGAAGGTGGGGGACGTGCAGCGCGTGATGGACGGCGACATCGACGCGTTCATCGAGGCGTACCTGAAGCGGTTCGGGCGGACGGCCAGGTGACCGGCAAGGCCGCCGCGAGCTTCGTGGAGCTGGCGCGCCGCGACAAGCTGGCGGCGCTGCGCGAGCGGGGGGTGGCCCCGTTCGCGTACCGGTTCGAGCGGAGCCACGGCGCCGCGGCGGCGCTCGCCGCCTTCGCCGACGGCGCCGAGGGGCCGCCGGTGGCCGTGGCCGGCCGGCTGGTGGCGATCCGCGGCCACGGCAAGACGACGTTCGCGCACCTGGCCGACGCGAGCGGCCGGATCCAGCTGTACTTCCGCCGCGACGACCTCGGGGACGCCGCGTTCGAGCTGCTCGAGCTGCTGGACCTCGGGGACCACCTCGGCGCGGTGGGCCCGCTGTTCCGCACCCGCACCGGCGAGGTGACCGTGCGGGTGGAGCGCTTCGAGCTGCTGGCGAAAGCGCTCCGGCCGCTGCCCCTGGGCAAGACGGCGGCCGCCGGGGACGGAACCGAGGCACACTTCTCCGAGCTGGCCGACCCCGAGCAGCGCTACCGCCAGCGCTACGCCGACCTGGCGGTGCACCCGGAGCGCCGGGCGCTGTTCGAGCGGCGGGCCGCAGTGGTGCGCGCGGTGCGGCGGTTCCTCGACGCGCGCGGCTTCCTCGAGGTCGAGACGCCGGTCCTGCAGCCGCTCTACGGCGGCGCGTCGGCGCGGCCGTTCGTCACCCGCTACAACGCTCTGGGCACGGACTTCTACCTGCGGATCGCGGACGAGCTGTACCTCAAGCGGCTCATCGTCGGGGGCTGCGAGCGGGTGTACGAGATCGCCAAGGACTTCCGCAACGAGGGGATGGACCGGCTGCACAACCCGGAGTTCACGATGCTGGAGACGTACGAGGCGTACGTGGACTACCTGGACGTGCTCGAGATGACGCAGGCGCTGCTGGTCGAAGTGGTGCGGGAGGTGACCGGGTCGCTGACGGTGGAGGCGCGCGGCGGGCCGGTGGACCTCACGCCGCCGTGGCGCCGGGTCGCGTTCTACGACCTGGTGCGGGAGCTGGCCGGCGTGGACCTGCGGCGGCTGGACGAGGCGGCCCTGGCGGCCGAGCTGGGGCGGCGGGGCGTCGCCCCCGACGCGGGCGCGGGCCGCGGGCGGCTGATCGACCAGCTGTTCAAGCACTCGGTCGAGCCCAAGCTCGACGCGCCGGTGTTCATCCTCGACTTCCCGATCGAGATGTCGCCGCTGGCCAAGCCCAAGCGCGGCGACCCGGAGCTGGCGGAGCGGTTCGAGCTGTTCGTCGGCGGCTACGAGCTGGCCAACGCCTTCTCGGAGCTGAACGACCCGGACGACCAGCGGCGCCGCTTCGAGGCGCAGGGCGTGCTGCGCTCCCGCGGCGACGAGGAGGCGCAGGCGCTGGACGAGGACTATCTGCGGGCCCTGGAGTACGGGATGCCACCCACCGGCGGCCTGGGGCTGGGGATCGACCGCCTGACGATGCTGGTCACCGGCGCGCGCTCGATCCGCGACGTGATCCTGTTTCCCGCGCTGCGTCCCGAGTGAGCCGCGTCGAGCTGTGGATCGCGGGCCGGTACCTCCGCAGCCGGCGGTCGTCGCGCTTCGTGTCGCTCATCACGCTCATCGCGATCGCCGGCGTGACCCTCGGGGTGACGGCCCTGATCGTGGTGATCGGCGTGATGAGCGGGCTGCAGAAGGACCTGCGCGAGAAGATCCTCATCGCCAATCCCCACCTGCGGGTGCTCACCTACGGCGAGGGGCTCCGCCTCGACGACTGGCGGCGGGTGCTGGGCGTGGTGCGGCAGCAGCCCGACGTGGTGGCCGCCGCGCCGTTCGTGCTGACGCAGGGCCTGCTGTCGGCGGGGCACGACTACGCCGAGGGCGTCGCGGTGATCGGCGTCGAGCAGGACACCGGCCGCGCCGCGGTGACCGCCCTGGCGCGCAGCTTCACGAGCGGCGACCTGCGGTTCCGGACCACCGTGGCCGGCGTGGACGGCGGCGTGGTGCTGGGCCAGCGGCTCGCCTCGCGGTTCGACGCGTATCCCGGCCGCGTGATCACCCTGATCTCCCCGGCCGGCGCGAGGTTCAACGCGGCGCTGGGCACCCTGGTGCCCCGCTACTGGCGCTTCGAGGTGACCGGCACGTTCGACACCGGGATGTACGAGTACGACAATACCTACGTCGTGATGCCGCGGCCCGTGGCGCAGCGCTTCGCGGGGCTCGACACCTCGGTGACGGGGATCGAGGTCCGGGTGCGCGACCCCTGGCGGGCCGGCGCCGTGGCGCGCCAGATCGAGGACCGGCTCCGCTACCCGTACCGCGCGATGGACTGGTCCACCCAGAACGCCTCGCTGTTCTCGGCCCTCAAGCTCGAGAAGCTGGCGATGGCCGTGATCCTGCTGCTGATCGTGCTGGTGGCGGCGTTCAACATCGTGAGCACCCTGACGATGGCGGTGAGCGACCGCACCAAGGAGATCGGCATCCTCAGGGCCATGGGGATGACGGCCGCGCAGGTCCGTCGCATCTTCGTGGCGCAGGGCGTGGTGGTGGGGGTGATCGGCACCGCCGTGGGCACCGCCTGCGGCGTGCTGCTCGCCGCGGCCGTGGGTCGCTACCGGCTGATCCGGCTCGACCCCACCGTCTACTTCATCGACCACCTGCCGGTGAACCTGGCCGTCTCCGACGTGGTGACGGTGGTGGTGGCCAGCCTGCTGATCGCCGCGCTGGCGACGGTCTACCCGGCCGGCCAGGCCGCCGGGCTCATGCCGGTGGAAGCGATCCGCCACGAATGACCGTGCTGCTCGAGGTGCGCGCGCTCCGGAAGCGGTTCCCGTCGGGCGACGTCGGCTGGCTCGAGGTGCTGGCCGGCGTGGACCTGGCGGTGAGCCGCGGCGAGGTCGTGGCGATCGCGGGGGCCAGCGGCTCGGGGAAGAGCACCCTGCTGCACCTGGTGGGGGGCCTGGACGTCCCGACCGGGGGCGAGATCGTGCTCGATGGCGCCGCCTACGCCTCGCTGGAGCCGAACGCCCTGGCCGCGCTGCGGAACCGCCGGCTCGGCTTCGTGTTCCAGTTCCATCACCTGCTGCGGGAGTTCAGCGCGCTGGAGAACGTGATGATGCCGCTCAGGATCGCCGGCTGGGAGCCGGCCCGGGCCCGCGCCCGCGCCGCCGAGCTGCTGGCGGCGGTGGGGCTGGACGGGCGGATGACGCACCGGCCGGCCACCCTGTCGGGCGGCGAGCAGCAGCGCTGTGCCGTGGCGCGCGCCCTGGTGCACGATCCCGGCCTGGTGCTGGCCGACGAGCCGACCGGCAACCTGGACCACGGCAACGGCGCACTGGTGGCCGAGCTGCTGTTCCGGCTCGCCCGCGAGCTGGAGACGGCGGTGGTGATCGTCACCCACAACCGCCAGCTCGCGCAGCGCGCCGACCGCGTCCTGCTGCTCGAGGACGGGCTCCTGGCGCCCGTGCGCGAGGTGGAGGCACTGCCCTGATGCTCTGCGACAACTGCGGCGAGCGCGAGGCGGCCATCCACCTCACGCAGATCGTGGACAACACGGTCACCACGATGCACCTGTGCGAGCAGTGCGCGGCCGCCAAGGGCGTGGAGACCGGCGCCAGCGTGGCCAAGTTCCCGCTGGGGGACTTCCTCGCGTCGCTCGGCAAGCCGGGCTCGGCCCAGACGGCGGAGTCGGGGGCGGACCTGGCCTGCCCGGCGTGCGGCGCCACGCTGCAGGACTTCCGGCAGACCGGGCGGCTGGGCTGCGCGCGCTGCTACACGACGTTCGAGCCGCACCTCAGGGACCTGCTGCGGCGGCTGCACGGCAGCTCGCAGCACGTGGGCGAGCGGTACACTGCGGAGGTGGCGCCCGCCGCGACCGCGCCCGGGCCGGCCCGCGCGGCGGGCGAGCTGCGCGAGCAGCTCAAGCGCGCCATCGAGGCGGAGAACTTCGAGCTGGCGGCCGAGCTCCGGGACCGCCTGAAGGTCCTCGAATGATCGATCTGAAGCTGATCCCGGACGGGGGGCTGGGCTGGCTGGACGCGAGCGGGCCGATGTCCAACATCGTGCTCTCGACCCGGGTGCGCCTGGCGCGCAACCTGGACGGCATCCCGTTCAATGTGCGCAACTCGGAGGCCGAGCGGCGGCGGGTGCTCGACGAGGTGGACCGGGTGTGGCAGCGCCTGCCGGCGGCGCGCGGCGGAGTGCGCTTCCTGGTGGACGAGCTCGAACCGGGCGACCGGGTCCTGCTGCACGAGCGCCACCTGATCAGCAAGGAGCTGGCGAGCGCCACGGCCGAGCGGAGCGGCGCCAGCCACGCGGCGGTGTATCTGGCCGGGGCCCTGGGCCTGATGGTGAACGAGGAGGACCACCTGCGGCTGCAGGTGTTCCACTCGGGCTTCGCGCTGAGCCAGGCGTACGCCGATCTGGAGCGGCTGGACCGGGATCTGGGAGCCGCGCTTCCGGTCGCCT
This sequence comes from Gemmatimonadales bacterium, assembly GCA_035502185.1. Lineage (NCBI taxonomy): Bacteria > Pseudomonadati > Gemmatimonadota > Gemmatimonadia > Gemmatimonadales > Gemmatimonadales bacterium. The sequence continues at coordinate 13,850 of DATJUT010000017.1, read as the reverse complement.
TCCACCAGGAGTTTGGCTATCTTACGGCGTGCCCGACCAATGCGGGCACGGGGCTCCGGGCCTCGGTGCTGATCCACCTGCCGGGCCTGGTGCTGACCAAGGAGATCGCGAAGGTGCTGCAGGGGCTGACCCAGGTCGGCCTCACGTTTCGCGGCCTCTACGGCGAGGGCAGCGAGGTGGTCGGCAACTTCTTCCAGCTGTCGAACCAGACGACGCTGGGGAAGGCGGAAGACGAGTTGCTCGATCACCTGGGCAAGATCGTCCGCCAGGTGGTGACGTACGAGGAGCAGGCGCGCCAGGTGCTGCTGCGGGACGCGCCGACGATCATCGAGGACAAGGTGTGGCGGGCGTACGCGCTGCTCCGGTACGCGCGGAGCCTGTCGTTCGAAGAGACGATGAACCTGCTGTCGGGGGTGCGGCTGGGCGTCGGACTGAAACTGATCCCGAGGCTCAGTGTATATACGTTGAACAAGTTGCTGATTTACACGCAACCCGCTCACCTCGCCGCCCTCGATGTGCGCGCTCCACAGGACGCGGAGCAGCGCGCTGCGAGGGCGTCGTATGTGCGCGCAGTGCTCGAAGAAGAAGCGGCGCGGGCGGCGTGAGGGGTGACTCGGGAGGAGACGAGGTCGCGAAGCCATGAACGGCTACAACTTCACCGATCGTGTGCGCAAGGTGCTGCAGATGGCCCGCGAGGAGGCGGCGCGTCTGCACCACGAGTACGTGGGCACCGAGCACATCCTGCTCGGCCTGATCCGGGAGGGTGAGGGCGTCGCCGCCGCGGTGCTGGCGAACCTCCAGGTGGACCTCGAGGAGGTGCAGCAGAAGATCGAGGACACCGTGAAGAAGGGAAAGGCGGCCGCGGCGGCGGGCTCGGACCTGCCGTACACGTCGCGCGCCAAGAAGGTGCTGGAGCTGGCGATGTCGGAGGCCCGCGAGCTCAACCACTCGTACGTGGGGACCGAGCACCTGCTGCTGGGCCTGCTGCGGGAGGAGAAGGGCATCGCGGCGCAGGTGCTGACCGACGCGGGCGTGAACCTGGAGCAGGCGCGGGCGGAGGTGCTGCGCCTCCTGGGCAGCGAGATGCCCCCGCAGGCGGGCGCCGGCGCGGCGGCGGCCCCGGCGCCGCAGAAGAGCGAGAAGAAGTCGAAGACGCCGGCGCTGGACCACTTCTGCCGCGACCTGACGCAGTTGGCGGCCGAGGGCCAGCTGGACCCGACCATCGGCCGGCACAAGGAAATCGAGCGGGTGATGGAGGTCCTGTCGCGCCGCAAGAAGAACAATCCGGTGCTGATCGGCGAGCCGGGGGTGGGCAAGACGGCGATCGTCGAGGGCCTGGCCCAGCTGATCGCGTCCGGCAGCTGCCCCGACGCGCTCAAGGACCACCGGGTGCTGGCGCTCGACATGGCGGCGGTCATCGCGGGCACCAAGTACCGCGGGCAGTTCGAGGAGCGGCTCAAGGCGGTGATGAACGAGATCGCCCAGAACCGCAACATCGTGCTGTTCATCGACGAGCTGCACACCCTGGTGGGCGCGGGCGCGGCCGAAGGCGCGATCGACGCGTCCAACATGCTCAAGCCCGCCCTGGCCCGCGGCGAGCTGCAGTGCGTGGGCGCCTCGACGCTCAACGAGTACCGCAAGTACATCGAGAAGGACGGGGCGCTCGAGCGCCGGTTCCAGACGGTCATCGTGGAGCCGCCGACCCTGGAGGAGACCATCGAGATCCTCAAGGGGCTGCGGAAGCGCTACGAGGACCACCACCGCATCCAGATTCCCGACGAGTCGCTGGACGCGGCCACCCGGCTGTCGGAGCGCTACATCACCGACCGGTTCCTGCCCGACAAGGCGATCGACGTGATCGACGAGGCGGGGGCGCGGGCGCGGATCGGCGCGCAGGTGCCGCCACCCGAGGTGGCGGAGCTGAAGGCCAAGCTCGAGGTCATCAACAAGGAGAAGGAAGCGGCGGTGCGCGACCAGAACTTCGAGCGCGCGGCGTCGCTGCGGGACCAGGAGCGCGAGCTGCAGGCGGCGATCCTGGCGCGCCAGGAGGCGTGGGAGCGCGAGCGGCAGACCAAGCGTCCGGTGGTGGGCGAGGAGGAGATCGCCTTCATCGTGTCGCGGTGGACCGGCATCCCCGTCACCCGGCTCCAGGAGGCGGAGACCTCGCGGCTCATCCGGATGGAGGACGAGCTGCACAAGTCGGTGGTGGGCCAGGACGAGGCGATCGCGGCCATCTCGCGGGCCATCCGGCGCTCGCGCGCCGGTCTCAAGGACCCGCGGCGGCCGATCGGCTCGTTCATCTTCAGCGGCCCCACGGGCGTCGGCAAGACGGAGCTGGCGCGCTCGCTGGCGAAGTTCCTGTTCGCCGACGCGCAGGCCCTGATCCGGGTGGACATGTCGGAGTACATGGAGAAGTTCAGCGTCTCGCGGCTGATCGGCGCGCCGCCCGGGTACGTGGGCTACGAGGACTCGGGGACGCTCACCAAGGCCGTGCGGCGCAAGCCCTACTCGGTCGTGCTGCTCGACGAGATCGAGAAGGCGCACCCGGACGTGTTCAACATCCTGCTCCAGGTGCTGGACGAGGGGCGGCTGACCGACAACTACGGCCGGGTGATCGACTTCAAGAACACCGTGGTCATCATGACGTCCAACGTGGGGGCCCGCGACATCACCAAGGGCGGGACGCTGGGCTTCGTGCAGACCACCCCCGGCTCGGCGTTCGAGAAGATCGCCGAGAAGGTGAAGGACGAGATCAACAAGACGTTCAATCCGGAGTTCCTGAACCGGCTGGACGACGTGATCGTGTTCCACCCGCTGACCCGGGAGCACATCACCCAGATCGTGGGCATCGTCCTCAAGGAGCTGATGACCCGGCTCGCGGACGAGGAGCTGACGATCCGGCTCACCGAGCCGGCCACGGACTTCCTGGTCAAGCAGGGCTACGACGAGCACTTCGGCGCCCGGCCCCTCAAGCGCGCGATCCAGCGGTACATCGAGGACCCGCTGTCGGAGAAGATCCTGCTGGGCGAGTTCTCGCACGGCGACGAGATCGAGGTCGATACCGCGCCGGACGGCGACCGCCTGCAGTTCCGCGCGCTGTCGAGCTCGAAGGCGTAGCGCCCGGCCGCCGATGCGTGCCGCGCTCGCTCTGGCCGTGGTGGCGGCCGGCGCCGCGCTGGCCGGGCGCCCGCGCCCCGCGGCCGCCCAGGAGGCCGCCGCCCTCGCCGGACGCGTGGACTCCGTCGCGGTCGAGGGCAACCACCGCATCAGCCGCGCGACCATCATCGCCAGCGCCGCCATCCCGCTCCGGACGCCGATCGGCTTCCGCGACGTGCAGCGGGCGGTGCGCGCCCTGTTCGCCACCGAGCAGTTCGACTCGGTGAGCGTGCTGCGGACCGTCGGGCCCGACAGCGCCGAGATCCTGGTGGTGCGGGTCACCGAGCGGCCGCTGCTCACCCGGGTGACCGTGCGCGGCGCCGACCAGGTCTCGGAGCGGAGCGTGCGGGACCGCATCGAGCTGCCGGCCGGCCGGCCGCTCAACCCCGGCAATCTCGAGCGCGCGCGCCAGCGGATCGATTCGCTGTACGAGGCCGAGGGCTATTACCTCGCCGACGTGAAGCCGCAGGTCATCGCCGAAGACAGCGACCACGTGCGCGTGGTGCTCGACGTCGACGAGGGGCGGCGCATCGCCATCGCGGCGGTGCGCGTCGAGGGGGCGCGGGCCTTTCCGGCCGCCGAGATCGTCGCGCACATGAAGACCCGCCCCGAGGGCTTCTGGTGGTTCCGCCGGGGCGAGTATGGCAAGGAGAACGTCCGCGAGGACCTCGAGCAGCGGCTGCCCGCCTTCTACGGCAGCCACGGCTACGTGGACTTCCGGGTGCTGCACGACACCCTGCTGGTGGACCGCGGCAACGGCAAGGCCACCCTGGTGGTGACGGTGGACGAGGGCCGGCCCTACGAGGTCGGCACCGTCCGGGTGCAGGGCAACCACCGTTTCTCCACCGACGAGGTGATGACGCTCAACCCGTTCGGCCGGCAGGCGTCCGGGATGAGCTGCGTCCTCAAGCACTGCGGCGGGCCGGCGTGGTTCGACCAGAACCGCTGGGACGACGCCACGACCAAGCTGCGCACCCAGTACAACAACCAGGGCTACATCTACGCGCAGATCGACCCCCAGATCCAGCGCATCGAGCCCGCCGACTCCAGCCAGCCGCCGACCGTGAACCTGACGTGGAACATCACCGAGGGGCGGCCGGCGCTCGTCAACAAGATCGACATCATGGGCAACGACGTCACCCACGAGCGGGTGATCCGGGAGGCGCTGTCCATCCTGCCCGGTGACGTCTTCGCACAGGACCGCGTGATCCGGTCCTACCAGGCCATCTCCAACCTCGGCTTCTTCCAGCAGCCGCTGCCGTTCCCCGACACGCGCACCGCCAACGACCAGGGCGACATCGACCTCATCTTCAAGGTCCAGGAGAAGCGCACCGGAAACGTCAACTTCGGCGCGTCGATGGGGCAGGGCACGGGGCTGGGCGGCTTTCTCGGCCTCGACGAGCCGAACCTGTTCGGCGAGGGCAAGAAGGGCCACATCCAGTGGCAGTTCGGGGCCAACATCAACCAGCTCGACCTCAGCTACACGGATCCGTCGCTGGGCGGCAGCCTGATCTCGGGCACATTCGACGTGCACGACACGCGGACCCGCTACACCATTTCGGACCTCGGCCAGATCACCTCGCGCGGGGCCTCGCTCCAGTTCGGCCTGCCGGTGGCGCACAGCCGCTACAGCCGGTTGTTCCCGTCGTACGCGATCGACTTCGAGTCGTACTCGGGCAACTCGGCGCTGCTGGCCGGCTCGCTCCGCTGCGTGAGCTGCATGCGCTCGACCCTGGGGCTGACCTTCGCGCGCGACACGCGGATCGACATGCCGTTCCCCACCGGCGGCACCTCGCACACGGTGAGCCTGGCGCTGAACGGCGGGCCGCTCGGCGGCTCGGCCACCTTCGAGAAGCTGGACCTGGAAGGGCACTGGTACGCGCCCGCCGGCACGATCGGGGGCTCGGGCCCCGCGGGCGGCGGGGTGCACCTGGTGCTGGCCCTCTCCTCCAAGGCCGGGTTCGTGTTCGGCAACGCGGGCCCGTTCTTCGACCAGATGTACACGATGGGCGGCACCCAGTACGGCATCCCGCTCCGCGGCTACGACGAGTTCTCCATCACGCCGCAGGGCTTCAACCCCACGGCCTCCACGGGCGGCGTGCCGCGCAGCGCGTTCGGCCGCTCGTACTTCGAGAGCACCGCGGAGTTCGGCCTGCGTTTCAGCCAGTCCATCTACGCGTCGTTCTTCTACGACATGGGCAACGTCTGGGCGGCGCCGTCCGACTTCAACCCGACCCGGCTGTTCCGCGGCGCGGGCTTCGGTGTGGCGCTCGTGACGCCGCTCGGCCCGCTGGGCCTGGACCTCGGCTACGGGTTCGACAAGGTCAACACCGCCGGGCAGCCGGCCCCGGGGTGGAAACTGCACTTCAAGATCGGCAACTTCTTCCAGTGATCGGGCGCAGGTTCATGCAGGCAGCGAGGAGCAACGACATGGTACGCGTGAGCGGGGCGGCCTGGGCCGCCTTCCTGCTGATTGGGTTCGCGATGCCGGCGCGGGGGCAGGGCGCACCCCCCAAGCTGGCGTACATCAACTCCAACGTGATCCTGCAGAACACGCCCGGCCGCGCCGAGGCGGAGTCCACGTTCCAGCGCGAGCTGGCGGTGATGCAGCAGCAGGTGAACGTGCTGCAGTCGCAGTTCGACTCGGCCGTGAGCGAGTTCAACCGCACCTCGCTGGTCCTGAGCCCGTCGGCCAAGCAGCAGCGCCAGACCGAGCTGTCGCAGCTGCAGCAGCGGACCCAGCAGCAGGTGCAGAGCCTGCGCGACAGCGCGTCGGTGCGCGAGCAGCAGCTGATGGCGCCGATCATGCAGCGAGTGCAGGCGGTGATCGAGGGGATCCGCGCCGAGGGCAACTACGCGATGATCTTCGACGCGGCGGCCCAGGGGGGATCGCTGATCTCCGCGGACCGCTCGCTGGACCTGTCCCAGCTGGTGATCCAGCGGCTGCAGGCCGGGGGCGGGCAGCCGGCGCCGGCGGTGCAGCCCTCGGCCACGCCGCCGCTGCCGGCACAGCCGGCAGACAGCGCGGCCCAGCGCCCGGCGGCGCGCCCGCCGCGCGGCACGCGCCCGCCGCGGCCGTAGGCCCCGGGGCGGGGGCCGGAGCGTGAGTGACGGCCTGACGGCAGCGGAGATCGCCGCGCTGGTGGGCGGCGCGCTGGTCGGGGACGGCGCCGCGCGGCTCACGGCGGTAGCGCCCCTCGATCGCGCCGGTCCCGGCGACCTGACGTTTCTTGCTGCGGGCCGGTACCTCCCGTACTTTCACGCCTCGCGCGCCGGCGCGGTGCTCCTGACCAGGGAGCACCGCGGCGCCGAGCCGGGCCCCGCGACCCGGATCGTGGTGGACGACCCGCACCGCGCCGTGCTGGCGGTGGTGCGGGCGATCTACCCGGCGCCGGCCCGGACGGCGGCGGTGCATCCCACGGCGATCATCGCCGCCGGGGCGGTGCTCGGGCGCGAGGTGGCCATCGGCCCGCGGGTGGTGGTCGGCGCCGGAGCGCGCCTCGGGGACCGGGTGGAGCTGATGGCCGGCGCGGTGGTGGGCGAGGGCGTGTCGCTGGGCGACGACGCGACCCTGTACCCGAACGTGGTGTGTTACGCCGGCACGGTGGTGGGCGCGCGGGTGATCCTGCACGCCGGCGTGGTGCTCGGCTCGGACGGCTTCGGCTACGTGCCCGGACGCGCCGGCCACGAGAAGATCCCGCACGTGGGCCGCTGCGTGATCGGCGACGACGTGGAGATCGGCGCCAACACCACGATCGACCGCGGCAGCGTGGACGACACCGTCGTGGGCGCCGGCACCAAGATCGACAACCTGGTGCAGATCGGGCACAACTGCCGGATCGGCGCCCGCTGCCTCATCATGGCGCAGGTGGGGATCGCCGGCTCGACGCACGTGGAGGACGACGTGATCCTCGCCGGCCAGGTGGGGCTGGCGGGCCACTTCACGGTGGGGCGGGGGGCGCGGATCGCCGCGCAGAGCGGGGTGATGGGCGAGGTGGCGGCGGGCGCCACCGTGTTCGGCTACCCCGCGCGCGACCGCCGCGAGGCGCTCAAGGCGATCGCGGCCAGCTACCGGCTGGCGCCGATCGTGGACGACCTGGAGGAGCTGGTGAAGCGTGGCAAGTCCGGGCAAGGATAGCCTGCCACGCCGCACGCTGCGGCGCGCGGCGACGCTCGACGGCGTCGGGATGCACACCGGCGTTCCGGCCCGGGTGACGCTGTGCGGCGGCGAGCCCGGGAGCGGGATCGTGTTCCGCCGCACCGACCTCGCCGGGGCGCCGACGGTCCCGGCCCGGCTCACCAGCGTCTCGGGCGTCGAGCGGCGCACCACGCTGGCCGCGAACGGCGCCGAAGTGCACACGGTCGAGCACGTGCTCGCCGCGCTGCACGCGCTCGGCGTGGACGACGTGGTGGTGGAGCTGACCGGTCCGGAGCCGCCGATCCTGGACGGCTCGTTCGCCCCGTTCGTGGAGGCGGTGCGCCGGGCGGAGCCCGCGGAGCACGGCGGCGAGGCGGTGCAGTACACCGTCACCGAGCCGTTCGCGCTGCGCGAGGGCGAGGCGAGCTACCTGGTGGGACCGGCCGACCAGCTCAAGATCTCCGCCACGATCGAGTTCCCCCATCCCCTGATCGGCCGGCAGTCGGGCTGCTGGGACATCACGCCCGACGCGTTCGAGCACGAGCTGGCCGGCGCGCGCACCTTCGGGTTCGTCCGGGAGGTCGAGCAGCTGCGCAGCCGCGGACTGATCGCGGGCGCCTCGACGGCCAACGCGGTGGTGCTCGACGACCGGGGAGTGGTGGACAACACGCTGCGCTGGCCCGACGAGTTCGTGCGCCACAAGGCGGCGGACCTGGTGGGCGACCTGGCGCTGGTGGGCGGCCGGATCCACGGCCACGTGGTCGCCGACAAGCCGAGCCACCGCGGCAACGTCGCCCTGGGGAACGCCATCCGCCGCCGGGCCGCGGTGAGCGGGGGCCACCCGCCGCTCGACATCCGCGACATCCTCCAGATCCTCCCCCACCGCTACCCGATGCTGCTGGTCGACCGCATCGTCGAGATGGAGGAAGGGAAGCGGATCGTCGGGATCAAGAACGTGACCATCAACGAGCCGTTCTTCCAGGGCCACTTCCCCGATCATCCCATCATGCCCGGCGTGCTGATGATCGAGGCGATGGCGCAGGTCGGCGGCGTGATGCTGATGGGGTTCATCCAGAAGTCGGGCGAGGGCCACGACAAGGTGGTCTACTTCATGTCGCTGGACAACGTGAAGTTCCGCCGGCCGGTGGTTCCGGGCGACCAGATCCGGTTCGAGCTGGAGCTGCTCCAGCACAAGGAACGGGCCAGCCGGATGCGCGGCGTCGGCTACGTGGACGGCCACGTGGTGGTCGAGGCCGAGATGATGGCCCGGATCGTGGAGCGGTGAGGCGGCCATGAGCGACGCGACCATCCATCCCACCGCCATCGTCTCGCCCGACGCCGAGCTCGGCCCGGGCGTGGAGATCGGTCCGTTCGCCATCGTCGGCCCGCAGGTCTCGCTGGGTGCGGGATGCCGCATCGCCGCGCGCGCCACCCTTGAGCAGAACGTGCGGCTCGCGCCGCAGTGCCGCGTGGGCAGCGGCAGCATCCTCGGCGGCGCGCCCCAGGACCTCAAGTACGCGGGCGAGGAGACCTGGGTCGAGGTGGGCGAGGGCACCGTGATCCGCGAGTACTGCACCATCAACCGCGGCACCACCCAGTCGCGCGTGACGCGCCTCGGGAAGAACTGCCTGGTGATGACCTACGTCCACATGGCGCACGACTGCCACGTGGGCAACCGCGTCATCCTCACCAACGGCGTGCAGCTGGCGGGGCACGTCACCGTGGACGACTGCGCGATCATCAGCGGGCTCACGCCGGTGCACCAGTTCGTGAAGATCGGGGCGTACGCCTTCATCGGCGGGATGTCCCGGGTCACCAAGGACGTGCCGCCGTACACCAAGGCGGTCGGCAACCCGATGAAGCTGTACGGGCTCAACGCGGTGGGGCTGCAGCGCCACGGGTTCACCCCGGAGACGGTGGCCGAGCTGAAGAAGGCGTACCGGCTGTTCTTCCGCTCGGGCCTCAACATCAGCCAGGCCCTCGAGCGCGCGCGCGCGGAGCTCACGATGCTGCCCGAGGTCGAGACCTTCCTCCAGTTCATCGAGGCGAGCGCGCGCGGAGTGCTGGTGTGACCGGCGCCCCGCTCCCCGTCGGGGTCGTCGGCGTCGGGAGCCTCGGTTGCCATCACGCGCGTCTCTACGCTTCGCTCCCGGGCGTCCGGCTGGCGGGCGTGTTCGACACGCGAGCCGAGCGCGCCGCCGAGATCGCCGGACAGTTCCGGACCCGGGCCTATCCCTCGCTCGACGCCCTGCTCGCCGACGTGGAGGCCGTGTCGGTGGTGGTGCCCACCCCGGCCCACCACGAGGTCGGCCTGGCGGCGCTGGGCCGCGGCCGGCACGTCCTCATGGAGAAGCCCATCGCCGCCACGCTGCCCGAGGCCGAGGCCCTGGTCGGGGCCGCCGAGCGCGCGGGCGTGCTGCTCCAGACGGGCCACGTCGAGCGCTTCAACCGGGCGCTCCGGGCGGCGGCCCCGTACCTCGCCTCGCCGAAGTTCATCGAGTCCGACCGGGTCGCGCCGTTCGCCGCGCGCGGCTCGGACGTCGCCGTCATCCTGGACCTGATGATCCACGACCTGGACCTGGTGCTGGCCCTGGTGAAGGAGCCGGTGGTGGACGTGCGGGCGTCGGGCATCGGCGTGGTGACCTCGAGCGTGGACATCGCGACGGCGCGGCTCGAGTTCGGGTCGGGCGCCGTGGCCAACCTCACGGCGAGCCGGCTGGCGCGGGAGCGGGTCAGGAAGCTCCGGATCTTCCAGCCGTCGGGCTACTTCTCGCTCGACCTCGCGGCCGGCAAGGGCGAGTTCCTGCGCCTCAAGCCCGACGCGCAGCGGGCGCTGGCCGAGGGCGCGACCGACCTGGCCAGGCTGGTCGAGCGCGTGTCGCTCAGCGCGCCCGAGGCCGAGCCGCTCGCGCTCGAGCTGGGCAACTTCGTGCGGGCCGTTCGAGGGTCCGAGCCACCGGCCGTGACCGGCAAGGACGGGCTCTCGGCGCTGGCTCTGGCGTTCCGCGTGCTGGAGGCGGTGGGAAGCCCGGCGGCGCTGCACGGCGCGTGAGCCGGACCACCGTCTTCGTCTCCGCAGGCGAGCCCTCGGGCGACCAGCATGCGGGAGCCCTGGTCGCCGCGCTGCGGCGGCTGGCGCCCGACGTCGCCGTCGAGGGCGTGGGCGGTTCCCATCTCGAAGCCGCGGGCGCCCGGCTCGTGGCGCGCATCGAGGATCTCACGGTCATGGGGTTCGTCGAGGTCGCCCGCAAGCTGCCGGCGCACTGGCGGCTGCTGCGCCGCATCGAGCGCCGGCTCGCGCAGGGCGACGTGCGCCTGGTCGTGCTGGTGGACTACCCCGGCTTCCACCTCCGGGTCGCGGCCGCCGCCGCGCGCGCCGGCGTGCCGGTCCTCTACTACATCGCGCCGCAGCTGTGGGCCTGGCACGAGAGCCGGGTGCACCAGATGGCGCGCACGGTGTCGCGGCTCGCCGTGATCCTGCCGTTCGAGGAGCGGTTCTTCGCCTCGCGCGGCGTCCGGGCGACGTTCGTCGGCCACCCGCTGATGGACCGCCCGCCGCTGGCCGCGAAGGAGCAGCTCAAGCGCGAGCTGGGCCTGGATCCGGCGCGCCCCGTGCTGGGCCTGTTCCCGGGGAGCCGCCGCCAGGAGGTGGTGCGGCTGTGGCCGGCGTTCCGCGACGCGGCCATGCGGATCCGCGGCGAGCGCCCGGAGGTCCAGGCCGTGGTCGCCGCCGCCGGCGGGGCGGACTATCCCTCGGCGGGCGCGATCCGCGTGGTCGCGGGGCGGCCGCGCGAGTGCTTCTCCGCGGCGGACGCCGCCCTGTGCAAGTCCGGCACCTCCACGCTGGAGGCGGCCGTGGCCGGGACGCCGCTGGTCGTGGCGTACCGGATGCACCCGCTGTCGTACCTGCTGGCGCGCCGCCTGGTGCGCGTGCCCTGGATCGGGATGGTGAACCTGGTGGCGGAGCGGCAGGTGGCCCCGGAGTTCATCCAGGGCGCCGTCACGGCCGGCGCCCTCGCCGATGCCGTGCGGCCGCTCCTGGATCCGTCGAGCCCGGAGCGGCGCGCGCAGCTCGAGGCCCTCGCGGAGGTGCGCCGGCGGCTGGGCAACCCCGGTGCCGCGGTCCGCGCCGCGGAGCTGGCGCGCTCGCTCCTGGTGGCGTGAGCGTGGCCGACGGCGCCCGGCTCGCGCATCGGGTGTGGCGGGGCACCGATCCGCTCGCCCGCGTCCTGCGCGCACTGCTGCTCGTGCCGGCCGGGGCCTATCGGGCGGCGGTCGCGCTGCGGAACGCCGCGTACGACCGGCGGGTGCTGCGCTCGTGGCCGCTGCCGCGGCCGGCGCTCGGGGTCGGCAACCTCGCGGTCGGCGGGGTCGGGAAGACGCCGGTGGCGGCGTTCCTGGCCGGGGAGCTGCTGCGCCGCGGTGCGCGGCCGGGCATCCTGCTCCGGGGCTATCGCGGCGGCGACGAGGCCGGGGAGCATCGCGCGCGCACGCCCGCGGCCGTGGTGGTGGCGGACCCCGACCGGCGCCGCGGCGCCGAGCGCGCGGTGGCCGGGGGCGCGGAGGCCCTGGTGCTGGACGACTGCCTGCAGCACCGGGCGGTCCGCCCCGACGCCCTGCTCGTGGTGGTGGCCGCGGAGACGGCGGGAGGCCCGATGTGGCCGTTGCCGGCCGGCCCGTGGCGCGAGGGACTCCGGGCGCTTGGACGCGGCGACGGCGTCGTCGTAACGTACAAGGCGGCGGCGGCGGACGCCGCCGCGGCCACGGCGCGGCGGCTCGCGCCGCTCACGCGCTCGGGCCTCGGGGTCGCCGCCGGCCTCGAGATCGCGCGCCTGGTGCCGCTGGCGGGCGGCACGCCGCTTGCTGCGACGTGGCTGGCCGGGCGCGAGGTGGTGGCGCTGTGCGGCATCGGGGAGCCCGGACCGTTCCGCACCCAGCTGGAGCGGCTGGGCGCGCGGGTGCGGCTCCACGCGTACGGCGACCACCACGCCTTCGGGCCCGGCGACGTGGCGGCGGCCGTGGCCGCGGCGGGCCCGGCGGGCACGGTGGTCACGACCGCGAAGGACGCGGTCCGGCTCCGGGAAGCGTGGCCGCCCGCGGCGCCGGCCTGCCTGGTCGCGGAGCTCGCGGTTCGCGTGACGTACGGCGCAGAGGACTTGGCCCGCCTGCTCGACCGCATCGGCCGGGCGGCGCACCCACAACCCCAGAGGGAGGCGGCCGGCGTGCCGCCCGACCCACGGATGCCCCAATGACCGACACGAAGCAGATCATCCTCCCGGACAAGGACCGCTTCCTGGCCGAGGAGAATCCGTTCGAGGCGATGATGTCGCGCTTCGACATCGCCGCGAAGCTCCTCAAGCTCGACGCCGGGCTCTACAAGGTGCTGCGCAACCCGCAGATGCAGATCATCGTCTCGCTGCCCATCCAGCTGGACTCGGGCGAGACGGAGGTCTACACCGGCTACCGGGTGCTGTACAACACCTCGCGGGGACCGGGGAAGGGCGGGATCCGCTTCGACCTCGGCGTCACCCTGGACGAGGTGCGCGCCCTGGCCGCGTGGATGACCTGGAAGTGCGCGGTGGTCAACATCCCGTTCGGCGGCTCCAAGGGCGGCGTGATCTGCGATCCGCTCACGATGTCCATGGGCGAGCTGGAGCGGCTGACGCGCCGCTACACGTCGGCCATCATCGACGTTCTGGGGCCCGACTCCGACGTGCCCGCGCCCGACGTGAACACCAACGAGCGGGTGATGGCCTGGATCATGGACACCTACTCGATGCACAAGCGGCACACCGTGACGTCGGTGGTGACGGGCAAGCCGCTCGAGATGGGCGGCTCCGCCGGCCGGCGCGAGGCGACGGGGCGCGGCTGCATGTGGGTGACGCGCGAGGCCTTGAAGCATCTCGGCCAGCCGCTCAAGGGCGCCAAGGTCGTGGTGCAGGGCTTCGGCAACGTCGGGTCGATCGCCGCCGAGCTGCTGCAGGACAACGGCGCGACGGTGGTGGCGGTGAGCGACGTGTCGGGCGGCCTGTACAACGCCAAGGGCCTCGACGTCAAGGACGTGATTGCGTGGCGGGAGAAACACAAGTACGTGACCGGCTACCCCAAGGCCGAGGCCGCGGCCAGCGAGGACTTCCTCACCCTCCCGTGCGACGTGCTGCTGCCGGCCGCGCTCGAGAACGTGATCACGGCGCGCAACGCCTCCAAGATCCAGGCCAAGGTGATCATCGAGGGCGCCAACGGGCCGACGGCGGCCGGCGCCGACGAGATCCTCGACAAGAAGGGCGTATTCGTCGTCCCCGACATCCTCGCCAACGCGGGCGGCGTCACGGTGAGCTACTTCGAGTGGGTGCAGGACCGCGACGGCTACTTCTGGACCGAGGAGACGGTCAACCAGCGCCTCGAGGAGATCATGGTGCGGAGCTTCAACCACGTGCTCGAGGTCTCCAAGCGCTACAACGTGAACATGCGCATCGCCGCCTACACGCTCGCCATCGACCGGGTGGCGGCCGTGCACAAGCTGCGGGGGATGTACGCCTGAGGAGTTGGGAGTTGC
>DATJUT010000016.1 GCA_035502185.1 Gemmatimonadales bacterium | reverse complement strand
GTGGTGGACGAGGAAGGCTTCCTGCAGCAGCCCGAGCTGTGGGACGACGAGGTGGCCCGCCTGTTCGCCACCACCGAAGGCATCACCGAGATGGACGCGCAGCAGTGGGCGGTGGTGCGTTTCATCCGGCAGTACTGGGTGGAGCACCAGTCCGCCCCGATGATCCGCAAGCTCTGCCAGGCGACCGGCACCAACCTCCGCGCCATCTTCAGGATGTTCCCGTCGGGGCCCGCCAAGGGCGCCTGCAAGGTGGCGGGGCTCCCCAAGCCCGAGGGCTGCGTCTGAGGCCGTGACGACCTCCGCCGTGGTGCTGCTCGCCGCGTTCGCCGTCGCGGCGGCCTCGCTCGCGCTGGCCCGGCGGGGGATCGGCAGCGTGCGGGTGCCGACGTACGCGGCGCCGCGCGGCAGCGAGGGCGCCGGCGTGCGCTACGCGTTCACCACCGCCTTCCTCCCGTGGGCCAAGGAGAGCGCGAGCGCGCACCTCGCGACCTACCTGGCGGGCATCGTCTATCACGCCGGCATCTTCGCGATGCTCGCGGCGCTCGTCCTCACCGTGACGCCGTTCGCGCTGCCGCGGGTGGTCGGCGTCGCCCTCGCGGTGGTCCTGGCCCTCGCCCTGGCGTGCGGGCTCGGCCTGCTGGCCAAGCGTCACGCCCGGAACGACCTCCGGGCCGTCTCGGTGCCCGACGACACGATCGCGAACCTGCTGGTGGATGCGGCGCTCGCGACCGCGCTCGCGGCCGCGCTCGCCCCGGGCGCGGTCGTGCCGTTCCAGCTCGCCGGCGCGGCGCTGCTGCTCTACGCGCCGCTCGGCAAGCTGCGGCACATGCTGTTCCTCGTCACCAGCCGCGCACTGTGGGGCCGGTTCTACGGGCGGCGCGGCGTGCGCGGATGACGCCCGCCGCGGCCGGCTGCGGGAGCGCGCGCCGGTGACAGCCGCGGGCGAAGCGCCCGCAGGCGCGCCGATGACCGCGCCGGCCCTCGACCTGCTGCGCACGGGCCTCGACGCCCGCACCGCGGCGTTCCTCGAGTCCTGCGTGCGCTGCAACCTGTGCGCCGACACCTGCCACGTGTACCTGGCCGACCGCGACCCGGCCTCCACGCCGGCGGCCAAGGTGCAGCGGGTCGCCCGGCTCTACCGCCGCTACCATACATGGTCAGGCCGCGTGTTCCCGTGGCTCACCGGCGCGCGTGAGTTGGACGACGCGGCCCTCGACGACCTCAAGGACGCGGCCTTCGGCCGCTGCACCATGTGCGGCCGCTGCGCGCTCCACTGCGCCGTCGGGCTCGACCCGGCCAACGTGATCGGGCTCGCCCGCGCGATGCTGGTCGCCGCGGGCCGGGTGCCGGCCGGCATCCAGGCCAACGTCGCCGCCGCGCTCGAGACGGGGAACAGCATGCGCATCCCCGCCGACGAGGTGCGGGAGACGATCGCCTGGCTCGAGGACGACCTGCGCCAGACGACCGGCGATCCCACCGTCACCCTGCCGCTCGACGCGCCCGGCAAGCGGGTGCTGTATGCCCTGAACCCACGCGAGATCAAGTTCTTCCCCCTCTCGATCTCGGCGGCCGGCCTCATCCTCCACGCCGCGGGCGAGAGCTGGACGCTCACCAGCAGCGACTTCGACATCACCAACTACGCGTACTTCGCCTGCGACCGCGGATCGGCGGGCGCGATCAGCCGCCGCCTTCTGGAGCGCGCCGAGGCGCTCGGCGTCGAGACGCTGGTGGTCGCCGAATGCGGTCACGGGTACCGCAGCCTCCGCTGGGAGGCGCCCGAGTACCTGCGGCGCACCTTCCCGTTCGAGATCGTGAGCTTCGTCGAGCTGGTGGACCGCTACGTGGCCGAGGGGCGCATCGCGCTCGATGCGTCGCGCAACCCGGACCGCGTGACGCTCCACGATCCCTGCAACCTGGTGCGGAGCGGCGGCGTGATCGAGCCGCAGCGCCGCGTCCTGGCGCGCGCGGTCTCGGATTTCGTGGAGATGACGCCGAACCGCGAGCACAACTACTGCTGCGGCGGGGGCGGGGGGATGCTGGCGGCCTCCGAGTACGCGGCCCGGCGCGTGGCCGCGGGCCGGCTTAAGGCGGAGCAGATCCGGCGCACCGGCGCGAAGGTGGTCGTCACGCCCTGCCACA